>CAYYZT010000321.1:541-4430 GCA_964476015.1 uncultured Chitinophaga sp. | reverse complement strand
TGCTTCCATTATTGTGGGCGGCAACGATGTGCGCCTTGCCGGGCAAGACGTGAAACGGGGTACCTTCTCGCACCGCCACGCCGTGCTTTACGACGAGAACACCAATGCCGAATATAACCGCTTGGATAACCTGGGCGACAAACAGGGCAAGCTGCGCATACACAACTCCTTGCTGAGCGAGTTTGCCGCACTGGGCTTTGAGTTTGGCTATTCCTTGGCTTCGCCGGAAACGTTGGTGATTTGGGAAGCGCAGTTTGGCGACTTTGTGAACGGTGCCCAAAGCATGATAGACCAGTTCATCATCAGCAGCGAAAGCAAGTGGCAGCGCATGAGTGGCATAGTAATGCTGTTGCCGCACGGCTACGAGGGCCAAGGCCCGGAACATAGCAGTGCCCGCTTGGAGCGTTTCCTGCAATCGTGCGCCGAGTTCAACATCACGGTAGCCAACATCACTACTCCGGCCAACTTCTTCCATGCTTTGCGCAGGCAGCAAGCTAGGCCGTTCCGCAAGCCGTTGGTGGTAATGTCGCCCAAGTCGTTGCTACGCCACCCGCGTTGTATTTCCAGCGTGGCCGAATTTACCAAGGGCAGTTTCCAAGAGTTGATTGACGATGCCAGCATCAAGAAGGCCGACAAAGTGAAGAAAGTGGTGTTCTGCTCCGGCAAAATCTATTACGATTTGTTGGAAAGGCAGGAAGCCGAGAAGCGCGACGACGTGGCCTTGGTACGTTTGGAACAGTTGTATCCGTTGCCTTACAAACAGATTGATGCCGTGGTGGCCAAGTACAAAAACGCCCGTTTCGCCTGGGTGCAGGAAGAGCCTGCCAACATGGGCGCATGGGTGTATATATTGAGCTGCTACCGCAACATCGATTGGGAACTGGCGAGCCGCAAATCCAGCGCATCGCCGGCTACCGGATACCAAAAGGTACACGTGAAAGAGCAGGAAGCGATTATCACGAAAGCGTTCGAAATATAGTCCATGGTCCATGGTCGATGGTCCATGGTTTTTGAACGACGGACCATGGATCACGGAAAAGCTACAATTACTGATTAACCGATATACAGATACACCGATCAACCGATAACTATGTTACTAGAAATAAAAGTACCCACCGTTGGCGAATCGATTAGCGAAGTAACCATTTCCAATTGGTTGGTAAAAGACGGCGACTACGTGAAGCAAGACCAAGTGCTTTGCGAAATGGAAAGCGACAAGGCCACGTTTGAGCTCAATGCCGAAAAGGCTGGCAAGATAACCATAGTGGTGCAAGCGGGTACCGATGTGCCTATCGGCGAGGTGGTATGCAAGATAGATACCGATGCGGCCGCGCCTGCCGAGGCCAAAAAGGAGGACTCCAAAAAGGAAGAACCCAAGAAAGAGGAGCCGAAAAAGGAAGAACCTAAGAAAGAAGAACAGAAAGCCGAGCCATCCAAAGCCGAAGCCCCTGCCGCCACTGCCGAGGCCGGATACGCCAAGGGCCATGCCGGGCCTGCCACCGCTAAGTTGGCTGCTGAGAACGGCGTTAACCTGAGCCAAGTAACGGGCACGGCCAAGGGCGGCCGCGTAACCAAGGCTGACGTGCTGAGCGCCCTACAGAGCGGTGCCACACAAGTGGGCGATTATAGCCTGCCGGGCAAGGCCAGTAGCCGCGAGCAGAAGAAGGAAAAGATGAGCAACCTGCGCAAAACCATTGCCAAGCGTTTGCTCGCCGCCAAAAACCAAACCGCCATGCTCACCACCTTCAACGAGGTGGACATGACGGAAATAATGAAGCTGCGCAACCAGTATAAGGATAAGTTTAAGGAAACGCACGGCGTGGGCCTCGGCTTTATGTCGTTTTTTACCAAAGCTTGCGCCATTGCGTTGCTGGAGTTCCCTGCCGTAAACGGCATCATTGAGGACGACAGCATCGTGTACCACGACTACGTGGATATGGGCGTGGCCGTATCCACCCCGAAAGGGTTGGTGGTGCCCGTTATCCGCAATGCGGAGAGCCTTACCATGCACGGCATTGAAAAAGCCGTGGTGGAAGTGGCCACCAAGGCCCGCGATGGCAAATTGACCATTGAGGAAATGACCGGCGGCACGTTTACCATCACCAACGGTGGGGTTTTCGGCTCGTTGATGTCGACCCCGATATTGAACACGCCACAATCGGCCATCCTCGGCATGCACAAAATACAAGACCGCCCGATGGCCATCGACGGCAAGGTAGAAATACGCCCGATGATGTATTTGGCCCTCAGCTACGACCACCGCATTATCGACGGAAAAGAGTCGGTAAGCTTCTTAGTACGCGTGAAATTCCTCTTGGAAAACCCCGCATTCCTATTGTTCGGCGAAGACCCGAGCAAGCTGTTGTTGGGGCTGAAATAGTTAGTCCACAGTCCATGGTCGATGGTCCATGGATGCTGCAACCTCGTCCGGTGTCTGTAGACGCGGATGAAACGGACCCAGCGTCTCCAGACGCACACGTAATACAATAAAAAACGCCCGCTGGTGAGAACCGGCGGGCGTTTTTTGTTTTGGGAATGTAGTTTGGGAAGTTTATGTTTAATAAGTAAATTCAGTCTCGTTATGACAACTATTACTGTTAAAGTTACTGATCCAAAATTCGCCGAGATGTTGGAAACCATGTTACGCTCTATGGAGTTTGTAACAGATGTTGAAAGTAGTGAGGATAGTTACCAACTAACTCAGGATGAAATATTGATGCTTGAGGAACGGAGGGAAGAGTATCGTAGAAATCCTAGCCGAACGCGTGACTGGGATGAGGTTCAAGCTGAATTGAAGAAGCGCTATGGCTTATAAAATAAGAACCCTTAGTAAGGCGGACAAGGATATAGCTAGTGCGGTGGAATGGTATCTTGAAATTGAGTCTAGCCTTGCTGCCCGGTTTATTGAGCAATTAGACAACAGCTTTAAACTATTAAAAGATTTCCCGGAAGCCTTTCCCATTGTACATTTAGACTTGAGGATGTATGTACTGAAAACATTTCCTTATAAGATAGTTTATCTGGTTGATACTGATACTGTAATAATTCATGCTGTAAAGCACCATAAACAACACCCGCAAAAGTGGCAAAAGTAGTTGAACGGCCTATTTGATTGTTACTCCCCTTGCACGGGTGGCGGTGTCAATTCTCCCAATTGCGGGTCGGGGTCCTCGAAATCGTTTTCCCACCAAGCGATAACGTAGGTGGCGAGGCAGTTGCCTATAACGTTTACGGAGGTGCGCGCCATATCCATCAGCTCATCGATGGCCAGTATCAGGAAAATAGGCTCCACCGGCAGTCCGAACTGCACTGCCGTGCCCAGCAAAATAATCAGCGAAGCCCGCGGCACCCCCGCCACGCCCTTGCTGGTAAGCATCAGCGTGAATACGATGAGCAACTGTTGCCCGATACTCAAATCGATGCCCGCCACGTTGGCCACGAAGATAGTAGCCAGCGAAAGGTATAGCGTGGTGCCGTCCAAGTTAAAGCTATACCCCATCGGCATTACAAAAGCCACGATGCGTTTGGGCACCCGCATGCTCACCATAGCTTCCATGGCCTTGGGCAACGCCGCCTCTGAACTGGTGGTGGCAAACGCAATGGAAACCGGCTCGGCCATTACTTTGATAAACTGTATTATCGGCATGCGCACCACCAATGCCACTATGAGCAAAAGCCCCAAGAACACCAGTAACGCCCCGTAAAGCGTGAATAGCAGCTTGAACAGCGGCTGCAATATGGAAATGCCCATATGCCCCACCGTAACCGCCATGGCCGCGCCGATGGCGAATGGGGCAAAAAACATGACCACGTTCGTAAACTTGAACATCGTTTCCGAGAGGCTTTCGGCAAAGGAGAGCATGGGTTGGCGTTTCTGCCTATCGCGCAC
>CAYYZT010000321.1:0-531 GCA_964476015.1 uncultured Chitinophaga sp. | reverse complement strand
CAGTGCTACCTGACGGTCCAGTTGTTGCCGGGCCACGGCATTGTCTTCATGCAGACGTTGATACAGTGCGAGATCTTCTTCCGCACTTTTCAGCTGTGCCTGATTCTGCAACACCTGCCCTTCCGCTACCGATTTGGCTACGTTCTCGGGGAAAGAGTGTAGGATGATGTCTTCCCAGGTTTGCGGTTGAACGGTAGGCAGTTCTTCGTGCGCCATCCCCGTTAGGTTGATGCCCTTGCCCGCCCCGGTAAAGTTGATGGCCGCAAGGCCGATAAACAGGGCAATAGTAGTGACCACCTCAAAATACACCAACGATTTCCACGCCATACGGCCCACCTGTTTCAGGTTGGAGTGCCCCGCGATGCCCACTACCAGCGTGCCGAAGATAAGCGGCGCAATAATGGTTTTAATCAGCTTGAGAAAAATCTTACTGATGACTTTTAGGTTCTGCGAAAACTCAGGGAAATCATATCCTACTTCTGCCCCTATTACCATGCTCAGCAATATCCATGTGGTAAGGCTTTTTCTACG
>CAYYZT010000320.1:0-4444 GCA_964476015.1 uncultured Chitinophaga sp. | reverse complement strand
CCTGGTTTGGTACACGCTCGACCAACCTTTTACCAATCTTTTCCTGCTTATCGGGGCCAATAGGGAGCAATCGGCACGGGTAGTACATAACCAGAACATCGGGCGCAACTTCAATTTTGCCTTCCATTTCAACCGCTTTGCCTCGCCGGGCGCATATGTAAACCAGTCCACCAGCCACAACAATTTTGCACTCACTTCGCGCTACGAGGCCGCGGGCGGCAAATATGGCCTGCGGATGACACTCGGGTTCAACAGCATCCGCGTGGAAGACAATGGCGGTGCCGTGGGCACCAATATATTTGCCGATTCGTCGTTTACCACCGCTTCGGTAATCGCCATGGAACTAGATAAGGCCAACACGCTCGTGCGCGATTTTCACGTGGCCATCAGGCAAGAGCTGCGACGGGGGCGCAGCATCACCTTTATGCTGAATGATACCACCCAAGCCCAGAAATTTTTTCCCGATTGGGTGTTTTACCACGAGCTGCAAATCAAAAACCATAGGTACGAGTTTACCGATAATGGGCCTAGGGAAAGCTATTACGGCAGCTTTTTCTTGGATGTGGACAGCCTCAATTTCAACGTAAACCATAAACAATGGGGAAACAGGCTGGGCATACAATTCGGCAAGGTTATCAGTGCCGATACCAGCGGGGCAGTGTATCGCAACTTCTTGATTGACGCTTACGTGGAGCAACAGTTGAACGACGTGGCCAACAATCGTCTTTCGGAGGCGTTTTCGGGCATTTCGCTCAACGTAAGGGTGGGCGACCATCCGCTTTCGGGAAAGCCCTTTCAGTACGAGGGCATAGCCAATTATCAATTGATAGGTTACAATGCGCACGACTTGTACGTGAGCGGCCGTATGGGGTATAAGTTTAAAAAGGCTGGTGATATTAGCGCGGTAGCCTCCTTGCGCAACGCGGAGCAGCCGTGGCTGTACAACCATGTATCGTTCGAGGGCTTTAGGCTGGAGCAGGATTTGGATAAAACCCAAACCTTGCGGACGGGCTTGGAATACCGCCTGCCGAAGTACCGCTTGAGCGTGGGCGGATATTTTTACAACATAACCAACTACGCCTATTGGGACGTGGACCGCCTGCCTAAGCAGTTGGACGGCAATGTGCAGCTAGTGGTATTGGAAGCCAGCCACGTCCTCAAGTTTTGGGATATGGGGCTGGAAAACCAAGTGCGCGTACAGTTGATAAGCAACCAAACCGTATTGCCCTTGCCGCTATATTGGGGCCGCCACACACTGTACTACGAAAAGGAAATGTTCAAAAAGAACCTGCGGGGTAGGATAGGGGTAGATGTGTTTTACAATACCAACTATAAGGCCGAAGGCTATTTTCCGCTAGTAGGCCAGTTCCATTTGCAAAATGCCGAAACGCTGAAGTTCTACCCAACCATGGATGTGTTTATCAGTGCCCAGGTGGCCGAGTTGGTGGTTTTCCTGAAAATGGAACATGTAAACCAAGGCATGTTCAAAGAGAACGGCTATTTCAATGCCTACAAGTATCCTGCATTGCCACGGGCGTTTAAGTTTGGGCTGGTATGGCGGTTTTATAGTTGATCATTGTTGTATTTTCCGCAACTTAAGCGGTACGTGGCCTGCCACAAATGCCGAGGTAGGGTCTATGTTTATTTGCTCTTCGTCCAGCTTATCGGTAATGGACATAACGGCGGGCAATATATCAACCGGTAAATTCCTTTCGGCGATATAGCTTTTCAATAGCAGCGACTGGAATGGATCGGTAGCCACGGCCAATCGCCTAAAATACTGGCTATTGGCTACAATGCATGAGTAGTCTACATTTTCGGTGCTGTGCAAGGCTTGGTCTTCCTTGAAAATGTTTTCGGCGGGAATGCCTAACTGTAAAGCATACAGTGCCATTATCTCCGCTTCCACATAGGGCGAATGTACCGCGCTGCCCGAAAAGATGATGTTGCGGGCAATACCCTCGTCAAACAGATATTTCGCCCAATATACCCGCATCCTCATCAGCCAGCCCCATCGCCCGTTGTTGAAAGGTATGCCCGGCACTATGATGGCATCATAAGGCTGTACGGTAAGTGTTTGCGCCAATATCTGTTTCGGTACGTACCGAAATTGGTATTTGCTCCAACAAAACACTACCACCGCCACCACCAGCAAGGCTAGGGAGCCTCGTTTAAAAAATTTTTTCCATTTAGGTGCCATGGCCATACCTACATAAACGGGTAATTCTAGGCTTTTGTTTATTAAATATTCATAAAGGGTGAACTTTTCCCTTGACGGAATGATTATGGTTTTATAATTTCAATGTTGCAACATCAAACTATTTAAACTCACTGAAATGAAACTATTCACCGAATATCAATTAGGCGGTATTACTTTGAAGAACCGCATCGTAATGTCGCCCATGACCCGCAGCCGCGCCATTGGCAACATCCCCAACGATTTAATGGCTACCTACTATGGCCAACGCGCCACGGCTGGGTTGATTATAAGCGAAGGCGTGGCCCCGTCGGCAAACGGCTTGGGTTATGCCCGCATACCGGGTGTTTTTAGCCAAGAACAAGTAGAAGGTTGGAAGAAAACCGCCGATGCGGTGCATGGCAAGGGCGGTAAAATATTTATGCAGTTGATGCACACCGGCCGCGCCAGCCACGCTGCCAACTTGCCCGATGGGGCCGAGGTGGTGGCCCCGAGCCCAATTGCCCTTACTGGCCAAACTTGGACGGATAGCCAAGGCATGCAGCCTTATCCCACCCCAAAAGAAATGACGGCCGAAGACATCCAAACCGCCATTGCCGAGTATGTTGCCGCTGCCCAGAATGCTATCGCCGCCGGGTTTGACGGTGTAGAACTGCACGGTGCCAACGGTTACTTAATCGAGCAATTCCTCAACACGGCCAGCAACAAGCGCACGGACAGTTACGGTGGTAGCATAGAAAACCGCAACCGTTTCGCTATTGAAGTGGCTACCCAAGTAGTGGCTGCCATTGGTGCCGATAAAACCGCCATCCGCTTGTCGCCTTATGGGGTGTTCAACGACATTGAAATCTATGAAGGCATCGACGAGGCTTTCGTGGCCCTCGCTGCCGAATTGGGTAAGCTGAAACTGGCCTACATACATATTGTTGACCACAGCAGCCAAGGCGCGCCGGAAGTGCCGCAAACCATCAAAACCAAAATACAGCAGGCTTTTGGCGGTACCATCATTTTTAGCGGCGGCTTGGATAAGGCCAAAGCAGAAGAGGCATTGCAAAATGGCTATGGCGATTTGGTGGCTTTCGGCCGCCCGTTCTTGGCTAACCCCGATTTGGTGGAACGCCTGCAAAACGACATCGAGCTGGCGCAACCGGACTATACCAAGCTTTATACGCCAGGTGAAGACGGCTACAGCGACTACCCCGCCGCCGTCAAAACCTTGGCTTAAACCCCTTATTACCCTTCGCCCCCACAAACGGTCTCGCCCAAGGCGAGACCGTTTTGCTTTTTGGCATTTTTTTTGGCAATTGCATCAGGCATAACCACATTAGCTATGATTGCGCTGCAAATAGCCCTCATCGTTTTTACGCTTTTCTTGCTCTACGCCACGCTTGCGCCGTTTTCACAGGCCACACATTGGCTTATACGCGGCTGGGATTTCCCGAGGCTGCAATTGGCTGGAACATTGGTTTTCATGTTGGTGGTTACAGCACTGTCCATGCCATTTTCCACACCGTGGAATTTATTGCTCATAGCTGCGCTGGGGCTGTGCCTAATATACCAAGTGATACAAATATTGCCGTACACTATCTTTAATAAGAAGCAGGTAAAAGTTAGTAGGCAAGTAAAGCCGGAGCGGTCCATTTCCCTGTTGGCGAGCAACGTTTTTACACCTAACCAACATGTGGGGTTACTGATGGAAATCATCCGCGAAAAAAGGCCGGATGTAGTGCTTACGGTGGAGACCAACCAATGGTGGGAGCAACAGCTGTCGGTACTTGAAAGCAAATATCCCTACACCGTAAAGGTGCCCTTGGAAAACCTGTACGGCATGCACCTGTATTCCAAACTGGAACTGGTGGATGTAGAGGTGAAATTTCTTACCGAGCCGGATATACCCTCCATCCACGGCTACGTAAAGTTGGAATCGGGGGAGTTGGTGGAGATACATTGCCTGCACCCCATGCCGCCGAGCCCCACCGAAAGCCCCACCAGTGCCCACCGCGATGCGGAGCTGCTGATGGTGGGCCGCGATATAGACACGGAAAAAGGCCCCGTAATAGTGTTCGGTGATTTGAACGACGTGGCTTGGTCTCGCACCACGCGGCTATTCCAAAAAACGAGCGGCCTGCTCGACCCACGAAAGGGCCGTGGTTTTTTCAATACCTATAATGCCAACTACCCCGTCATGCGCTGGCCGCTCGACCATTTTTTCCATTCCAACCACTTTACGCTGGGGCATATAGAGCG
>CAYYZT010000319.1:667-4445 GCA_964476015.1 uncultured Chitinophaga sp. | reverse complement strand
TTGGCCCTCGGGTTGGTGGTTGGGCTGTCCGTAAAATACGGCGGCAAGGGCGTTACTTGGCCCTATCGGGCCATTGGTGGCACATGTGCCTTGGTAGGCTGCCTGCTGGGCAATATCCTCATCGCGGTTACTTTTACTGCCGCCCATTACCAAATGGGTATTATAGAAGTAATGAGCCAAGTGAGCTTCGCCCAAATGATGCAACCCTTACTCGACACCTTCGATGGCATTGATGCGGCCTTTTACGGCGCGGCAGTTTACGAGGGCCTCCGCTTCTCCGCCCGCACCGTTACCGAAGGGGAACTGGAACGGGTAGGTATGGCTTGAGATTGGATGGTCCACGGTTGATAGTCCACGGTCCACAGTAAAAAACAACATCGGTTATAGTGCTTTGTGCCAGCCAAAAGACTGGGCACTGCGCTCCCTTAAGCGTGAACGATTAAGGGAACGGTAGTGATGGTGCGCAGCTAAACAGCTATTCGAGTGCTGGGGTATCCTCCATACAATAATCCATATACATCAGCAGCGACTCCAAATCATCATCCGTTAATTGGGGAAACTGTGGTTGGGCAGAACCGTCATATGATTGCATTTGTACTGCGTATGGATGCCCCGCCTTTACGGGCACCTGCCAATTGCGTATCCATTCTTTCAACCACATACGGCCCGAATAGCCTTGATGGTCTGGAGTGCTCGACCAGCGTTGCAATGCGCCGCCCAAAGCCGGGCCTATCAACTTGGCATCCAACTTATGGCACGAGGCGCATAATGCTTTAAAAGTCTTTTCCCCGCTTTCGCAACTGGGCATACAAGGGAATATTACAGGGTTCATTTTGTTGTTGAATTTGGCCACCGCCGCTTTCTCCTGCTGCCGTTGCTGGTAGTGGGCAATAAAGCTTTGGTAATCCAGCTCCTGCTGCATGTCTTTCGCCGCATCGGGGTACAGCCCTTTTAGTTGGGCAGCCAATTCCGTTTCGGGAAGCTTGCGCAGGTCTATTTTCAATTCGCGCGGCGCATCCACATGGGTTTCTTTGGAAAAATAAAGCTGCCCGTCCATATACCCGATACAGGCCACGTGATAGGTAAGCAATCCGTTCAGGTTTTCCTTAAAGACACCGCCTTCGCGCGGCATACGCAAAAAACTGTTCAGCTTGGGCGTAAGCAGGTACACGTACAGCTTCTCGAAACGATCAGGATAGCCAACTGTTACCGTGAGCGGGTTGTAGGCTATCTTGGCGGCGTTGCCTTCCTCGTCCGCAAAATCCAAAGACTCCCTGTTGACAACGGATCCTGTTAGATAACGATCGATGTTCTTCCAGCCCGGTGAATTTACCGATACGGTAACTACTACCGAAGGAGGCACGGGATTTGCTGACGGCACGGGCCTAACCAAGGGCCATGATGCCGTGTTTACGGTTGGAGGATCATACCCCAACTGCCGATAAGCTTCTTTTAGGTTTAGGTCGAATTCTTTTTGGTAATTTTCCCGCAGCCGCCCCGCTTCCTTTTCCAGTTGTATTACGTCCTGTTCGTTTTCCGCTGCCAGTTTTTGGTACGTGGCCGCCACGGCAGCTTTATAGGCGTTGCTTTTCAGGGTGTAATACTCGCCCAGCTCTTTTGCCAGCGCATCGTTAATAGCTACGCGGCCTTTACGCTGTTTGGCAAATTCGCGAAACTGGCCGCTCATGCTATATGGCCCGATGCTGCCCAGCATGGAATCGACAACGTACATGGGCTTGTTCAACGAATGTATGTAGGCGTGCAGTGCTTCGTCCCAACAGCCTTGGTACAGATATTTCAGCCGCTCCTCAAATTCTTTGGTGGCAATAAAAGTGCCTTGGTACCGCTCGTTCCAGATAGCTTTTATATCCGAAGGCATAATACCTTTGCAGCCAAACTCCCTATCGCTTGGCGAGTATGCAATGCTGGGGGCGGCAGTATCCATAGAAACAGCCGGAGTACCCTCGGCTGGTGCGGCAGCTATGTGGCCGCAATTGGCATTATAAAACACGCTATCGCGCCATGGCTTGTTGTCCGCCTCATAGCCCCATGCCCGCAACGAATCCAGATAGCCTAGCGGATAAAAATAGAGGCTGAATATGTCCACCGGTATCAAAAAATCTTCCTGTGGTTTCGGGTTCACCCAATTGATGCTGCCATCGGGCATGCGCTCCCCGTCAAACAGCATCATTTCCGGGTCTTCTTTTACGGCGGGCACTTGCACGTACAATGGTTTGCATTCGTCCATTTTCAACGATGCGCCGTTTTTTCGGGCGTTGAGATAAAACATGCCGCCCGTTTCCAGCGGCCGCCCGTTTGATGTGGTGCCCAGCCCGCTTGCAATCATGCTTACGCCATCCAACGCCTCTTTAAACTCGAACTGCACCCGTCCTTTCACCGGGCTGCCATCCACATCCAGAAACGCTCCCGCAGGTATGGCCAGCACTATGCCGCCCACGCTTTCTATCACGGTATCTTTGGTGGGGTCAATGGTAAAATGCTGGTAGGGCAGGTATGCATCCGCATCGGCCCACTCGGTTTGGCCCAGTTCGTTCAGTTCGGGCAATATATACCTTTGCCCATCTTCGCCGTAGCGGCTTAAATAAAATAGAACCGCAATCGCCAAGGCAATAACCAATATTGCACCGCCCAATCCCCATTTCCAACCATTGCGCTGCCAGTGGTATTTGCGGTAGGCTTGCTGCACTTGGTGCCTGATGCCCATGCGTTGCAGCCCCTCCACCAGTTCGCGTTGCAAGGCCACTTCTTCTTGTAGCTGGGCATCCGTGCGCAGGCGTTCTTCAAAAGCGGCGCGCTCGTTGCTATCCAATTCGTTGCGCAAGTATTCGTCTATCAACGCCATCAGTTCCAGTTCCTTTCTCATACATGGCGATTGAGGGGTGAACCAATGGTTTGCGCCTTCAACTTCAGTTTGGCCTGCTCCAAGCACTTATACTTTTGGTTCTTGGCCACGTTTTCGGAGCTGAAACCCATTTGTGCGGCAATGGTTTTCATGTTGAGCGAACGGTAATAGAACAACACCAGCAGTTCTTGGCAGCGTTTGCCCAGTTGCCGCAAGGCGGCTTCCGCTTGGCGGAAACGGCTTTCCCGCTCCCAAGTATCTTCCAAGTCTGCTAGGTGCGGGTGGGCATGGTCGTCAATATCGGTAAGCGGTTGCTTGCCACGCTTGCGCAACTCGTTTCTCCATAGCAAATGGCAGGCACCGTATAGGTAGGTATCAATAGTGGAGGTAAGGGCAAAAGTGGGCTGTTGCGCTTTTTGCACCAGCACAATCAGGGCTTCTTGGAAAACATCCTGTGCATCGCGCTTGGTGCCGCCTTGGCTGCGGATAAGGGATTCCACTTTGGGCAGGTAACGGTAGAGCCTCACCAGCCCCTTTTCCCTGCCATCAGACCGCAGCGCGGCCAGTATTTCGGTGTCTTTCATGCAATCGGTTTCCCTTTAATGTCGAAAATACCGAAAGGTCACCTCTTTGGGTAAAATATTTTCTTTCCATGGTCCATCGTCTATAGTCCGTGGTCCAAAGGAAGACACAAAGGCCACCCCTTGGGAGGAGTGGCCTAATGTATATGAGGTATTAAGTTTGTATTACTTAACCTTGGAAACCACGGCTTTGAAAGCCTCTGGGTGGTTCATGGCCAAATCGGCCAAAACCTTGCGGTTCAGGTTCAGGTTGGCTTCGCTCAGTTTGTGTATAAACTGGCTGTAGCTCAAACCTTCTTGGCGAACGGCGGCGTTGATACGGGCAATCCACAGT
>CAYYZT010000319.1:0-657 GCA_964476015.1 uncultured Chitinophaga sp. | reverse complement strand
TGGATCCACAGACCACGGAAATTGCGCTTTTTGGTCTTCCTGTCGCGGTAAGCATATACCAAACCTTTTTCGATGGCGTTTTTGGCAACTGTCCAAACGTTCTTCCTACGACCGAAATAGCCTTTGGCTAATTTCATCATCCTCTTGCGGCGCATGCGGGAAGCAACGTGATTTACTGACCTGGGCATTGTTGTATTGTTTTAATCTCTTGTTCTCTAAACTGTTTTATCCAATGTTGGCTATGGCTTAGGCCATTATCAACATGCGCTTGATGCGTTGCTCGTTGGTAGGGTCCACCACTGCCAATTGGCCAAGCTTTTTCTTACGCTTGTTCGATTTCTTGGTAAGAATGTGGTTTTTGAACGCATGCATACGCTTCACTTTACCGGTGCCCGTCAGTTTAAAACGTTTTTTGGCACTCGAATTACTCTTCATTTTAGGCATCGGCGTAAAAATTTTGGCAAAGATACGGTAAATAATTCTATTAGTCTAACTTATTTTTTCGGTTTTGGGGCCAAGAAAGCTATCATGCGGCGGCCTTCCAGCTTTGGCATCTGCTCCAGTATCCCCAAATCTTGCAGTCGCTCGGCAAATTTCAGCAACATCAGCTCGCCGCGCTCTTGGAAGAGGATACCGCGGCCTTTGAACTGCACGTAG
>CAYYZT010000318.1:0-4454 GCA_964476015.1 uncultured Chitinophaga sp. | reverse complement strand
TGGTGGATGTGCTCTCCGGTGGACAGCAGAAACGCTTGGCCATGGCCAAAGTATTGATTGACGAACCCGATTTTCTGATACTGGACGAACCGACCAACCATTTGGACTTGGACATGATAGAGTGGTTGGAAGAATACCTTACCCGCGCCAACATGACCATCCTGATGGTAACGCACGACCGCTACTTCCTAGAGAACGTGTGCAACGAAATAATGGAATTGGATAGGGGAGTGATTTATCGAAGCAAAGGAAACTACAGCAAATATTTGGAGAAAAAGGCCGAACGGGAGATGAACGAAGCGGCCAGCATCGGCAAGGCCCAAAACCTGATGCGCAAGGAGCTGGAATGGATGCGCCGCCAACCCAAGGCGCGTGGCACCAAAGCTAAATCGCGCATCGATGCGTTTTATGAGTTGCGCGAGAAGGCCAATAGCGAAGTAAAAAAAGATGAGCTGAACCTGCACATCAAAATGAACCGCTTAGGTGGCAAGATTTTGGAGCTGCACCATTTGGGCAAGTCGTTCGGCGAGCTGAGGATACTGGACAATTTCAGTTATAAATTCAAGGAAGGGGAGCGGGTTGGCATCATTGGCCGCAACGGGGTAGGGAAGTCTACCTTTTTGGATATGTTGCTGGGATTGGAACAGCCCGACAGCGGCAAAGTAGTGGTAGGCGAAACCGTGGTATTTGGCTACTACAGCCAAGCGGGCCTTAAACTGCCTGAAGATAAGCGGGTAATTGAAGTGGTAAAAGACATTGCCGAATTTATCCCCGTGGAAAAAGGCAAAACCATTTCCGCATCGCAGTTTCTGGAGCGGTTCCTGTTTCCGCCGGAGCAGCAATATACGCCTGTAAGCAAGTTGAGCGGTGGCGAGAAACGCCGCCTGTATTTGATGACGGTGCTGATGAAGAATCCCAACTTCCTGATTTTGGACGAGCCTACGAACGACTTGGATATCCTTACGCTAAACGTGCTCGAAGACTTCTTGGATAGCTATAAAGGTTGCCTGCTAATGGTGAGCCACGACCGCCATTTTATGGATCGCTTGGTAGATCACCTTTTCGTTTTCGAGGGTGAAGGAAAAATCAAGGATTTCAACGGCAATTACTCTCACTACCGCGCCGTACAAGATTACGAACTCGAACTGCTGCGCGAATCTAAGCGCAACGTGGAAAAACCCAAGGAAGTTGTGGCCGAAACCAAACCGGCCGACAAGAAAAAGCTGAGTTTTAAAGAACAGAAGGAATTTGAGGAGCTGGATGCCGAAATTCCACAATTGGAAGCGTTGAAGGCGCAGCTTACCGAAAAGTTAAGCACTGGGTCGCTTACCAACCACCAAGTACAGGAAGTTAGCAACGAACTTACGCAGCTAGTAATCAAAATTGAATCCAAAACTGCCCGCTGGTTGTACTTGGCCGATTTTATTTAACTGTGTCCGTTCTGTTTTATTTCTTCTCCAAGAAGCTTTTAGAGGCTACTTTGTTGTATTTCTTTGGCACTGATTTTCATTAATCTATCTTGTTTCATAATTTACATTATGTAAAGTTGATTAAATTGCTGCGAAGAGGTAATTCCTTCTCGCTTTTTGTGTTTGGCAGGTATCTGTAGCCATTTATTCAAGGCCGTATTGGCAAACCTCTACAAGCTGGCACCGTTCAGCTACCAAGTGTTAGTTCGCTCATTGTCAGTAAATTTTATTTGGCGTAAAAATGCAATTGGCATTCTTTTTGGCATAGCGAATTTGAAAACCAATTATTTCAAAAAAAAACTAAAGCCATGAAAGCCATCGTCACCACAGCCCTTTGTTTGGGTTTGCTTCTGGCACACTACACACTGCCTGCACAAATAAGCGCCACCAAAAAGAAAGAGAATCGATTCGGTTTTAAGCCGGTACACGAACTGGGTATCTACCTAGGTGCCAACCAACAGCGTAGCGACATCAACAACATGTATGTAATCGACTTCTCGTCGGTGAATTTTTCAACTGGCGTGTTGTACCGCTATAGCTTCCACCATCGGTTTGCTATTACTCCTACCCTGTTGTTCCACCGGTTGGACGGTGCCGACCGCTACGTGCGCGACAAAGAGCCATACAGCAACGGATGGTTCCGTTATATCCGCAATCTAAGTTTCCGTACGGATATTTTGGAATTTGCGGTAAGCGGTGAGTTCAACATCTTAAAGTACGAACCATTCAATACTCAGAAAATGCGCTGGTCGCCATACGTTTCGGCTGGTGCGGGTGGTATTTATTTCAACCCGAAAGCAGAATTTAACGGCGAATGGATAAGTTTGCAGCCTATTGGTACGGAAGGCCAAGGGTTGGCCGGGTATCCCGCCCCCTATCGCCGCATAACTTGGGCTGCCCCGTTGCGGGCGGGTGTTAAGGTAAACCTGACGAACTTTATGGCCCTAAACGTGATGGGTGGTTATACTTTTACGGGTAGCGATTATTTGGATGACGTGAGCACCGTATATCCTGTTGATTATAATTTGCTAGGGCAGACGGCTGCTGCTATCTCCATCCGAGCGGATGAAGTAACCACCCCTGATGTTTATGGCAATATAGTGGCCCCCGGAACCCAACGAGGCGACCCCGGCGACAAAGATGGCTATTGGACTTTCGGTGCTACCGTAAGCTTTAAGCTAAACGGAAAAGGCAAGTCTCCAAACACTTGTGCAAAATGGAGGTAAGGTTGCCATGCACTAATGATATTACTATTTGCTTTCCCACTGTCGACCGTGGACTGTAGACTAAAAGCATTATCTTTGCGCCTCATTTTTCACCCAAAAACACCGAGAGGCCAAATTTATGACCATCGAGTACTATAAGGAGCTTAAGAGCAAGTTGCTCGCTCTGAGGAGGTATCTTTGACGTCGACAGACGTACTTACCAAATAGAAGAAAACGAAAAAATCAGCACACAGCCCGATTTTTGGAGCAATCCGAAAAAAGCGGAAGCGGTGATGAAGAAAATAAAAATCGATAAGGGTTGGGTTAAGGATTACAAATCCACCGAAGCCACCGTCGAAGAAATTGAGGTGCTGCTGGAGTTCTACAAAGAGGGCGAGGTAACCGAAAAGGAATTGAAAGACCAGTTTGCCCGTGCCGAAGAAGTACTGGAAGAACTGGAAATGAAATCTACCCTCAACACCCCCGAAGATGCCTTGGCCACCGTGTTGGAAATCAACTCCGGCGCGGGCGGCACCGAAAGTTGCGACTGGGCTTCCATCCTGATGCGCATGTACATTATGTGGGGCGAAAGCCACGGCATGAAGGTAACGGAACTTGACAAGGTAGACGGCGACGTAGCGGGCATCAAATCGGTTTCCTTACAGTTTGAAGGGGAATTTGCCTATGGTTTCCTGAAATCGGAAAACGGCGTGCACCGTTTGGTGCGCATCTCCCCTTTCGATTCGGCCAAGCGCAGGCACACGTCTTTTGCATCGGTGTTCGTTTATCCGATGATTGACGATACCATCGAAATCAACATCAACCCTAGCGATTTGGATTGGGATACTTTCCGAAGCAGCGGTGCTGGCGGACAGAACGTGAACAAGGTGGAAACCGCCGTGCGCGTGCGCCACGCGCCTTCGGGACTAGTAGTGGAGTGCCAAGAAACCCGCAGCCAGGGCCAGAACCGCGAGCGTGCGCTACAGATGCTGAAAAGCCGCCTCTACGAGATAGAGATGCGCAAACGCAACGAGGAGCGCGACAAGATTGAGGGTAACAAGATGAAAATTGAGTGGGGCTCACAAATACGCTCCTATGTGCTGCATCCATACAAGCTGGTGAAAGACGTGCGCACGGGCTATGAGGTGGGAAATGCCCAAGCTGTGCTCGACGGCGGACTGGATGGTTTTATCAAAGCTTTCCTGTTGAATAAAACCTACGCTAGCAGCGGACAAGACGATGATGTGTAGTTTAGCTATAGGTTGATCCGTTGATTGGTTAATCAGTAAAATAGAAAGGAGAAGGAACATGGTTCCTTCTCCTTTCTATTTTGGATTCGTTGAGAGGCGGCAACTTGCCGTAAACAAAAAAGCCTCTCATTGCTGAGAGGCTTTTTGCGGTCCGGACGGGACTCGAACCCGTCTCGCCCAAGGCGAGATGACAGGCTCGTATTCTAACCGTTTAGTATGTTGGTGGCTTGCCGTATCAGCCAGTTTAAATAATCGCTGTTCGTCCGTTTCAGCTTCTTTTCTCTTATAAGGGCATCTTTTTTGCTGGCACAAATTTCCACGTAAACGAGCACCCAAGGCAGCTTACCCGATGTATAGCGGCTTTGCCCCATATTGTGCGATTCTAATCGCCTGGCATAATCCGTGGTATAGCCTTTGTAAAAGGTGCGGTCTTTTTGGCTTTGTATGATATATACGTAGTGGGCCTCCATGAAAACAGTTTAAAACAAAAAAGCCTCTCATTGCTGAGAGGCTTTTTGCGGTCCGGACGG
>CAYYZT010000317.1:3439-4468 GCA_964476015.1 uncultured Chitinophaga sp. | reverse complement strand
TGCCCACGGCCAAGCCTGAGGCACCCACGTGCAAATCGGTATTGGAAACAAACTGTGGATTGATATTAATGGAATTACCGTCTTGACTGGTCAAGGTAGCCCACGATGCCGAGCCGCAACCGCTTAGGCAGGTAGCTACGCTACTGCCCCGGCGGCCCAGGTTGGCCCCGCTTACAAAGTAGTTGTTGAAATTGATGGTGGTATTGGTAAGCGTATTGGCAAAATTTACCGCATAGTTGGCTACGCCGCCGCCAGTGTTTACAAAGATGTTGTTGCGGATATTAAGAAAAGCCGTGCCTGAAGTCGATGAATATAACGCTCCTTGGCTGGTAGTGGTATTGCCTGCGGTAACCAGTATGCTGTTGTAATATAGGTTGATGTAGTTGGCATTGGTATTGAGAAAAATGCCTTGCGTGGTAGTGGTTGAGCCAGCCGTTATCATATTGTTTGCCACCAAAGCATAAGTGCCCGAAGTACCAGCAGAGGCCACATCTATGCCGCCCTTGATGTTGCCCGTGCCATATATGGTATTGCCCGTAATGGCAAATGCTCCTTGGCTGTTAGCAATGCTGATGCCCACAAAACCGGTAGCGTAGGCCGAATTGGTGGTAATGGTATTGCCGGAAATAACGGTTGGGGCGTTTTGATAAGTAAGCACTATTGCATTGGCATATTGGTTTTGAAATGTATTGCCGTGTATGGTAATACCAGTGCCTAGCCCTACGCCGAAATTGTAATTGATGCCATATGCACCGCCAATCAAAGTATTACCGATAAAACTGTTGTACTCACTGTGTTCTGCCGCGGCGGTTTCGCTGTGGCGGATGATGGAGTAGTTGATGTTGGCCGACGTGGTGGTGTTTTTTTCTAAGCGGCAGCCCTGTATGGTATTGTAGTTGGCGGCGTTCTCCAGCCTTATAGGGTGGGCGGCGTTGCCGTTGGCACTGGTAATGGAGATGTTTTTGATAATAAAGTAATCCCCGCCATCCAAGGTAAGTACATCGTTGCTGGCCGCTTGGGTGAGCACTA
>CAYYZT010000317.1:538-3429 GCA_964476015.1 uncultured Chitinophaga sp. | reverse complement strand
AACTCCTGTGGAAGATTGGAATGTAATGGTGTTGGTAGCAGAAACCCCTGTTACTTCGTTGAGGGTAACAGCTTCGTTGTAAGTGCCCGATAGTACATTGAAAATAACCGGGCCAGCCACATTGCCACAGGCCAGTGCCGCAGTAGCTGCATTGAATGTTGCAAAGTTGCCGCCCGCGCCAATGGTATAAGTACCCATAAAGGTTTGGCAATAAGTGGTGGCAGTGGCCTTAATAGGGTAGGAGTAGGCATTGGCCGAGGTATAAGAGTAAGCGGCGTAATAATAGCCCGTAGCAGCAGTTAAGCTCGTGTGGTTGAAACCGCTGGCAGGGCCACGATAGATTACCGTACCGCCACCCGGGATGGCATTGCTGGCAGAGTAGGCTACGCCATCAACTGGCGTACCGAAGGTATTGGTACTGTTAGCCACAATAATTACCGGCTCGTTGGAAGCGTTTTTACCCCAAGCCAAATCAATTTGCGACGAAGAGGTGGGTGTGGCAGTGAACGATGCCGGGGCAAATACTGCCGGATCGGTATAGGTTATCTTGATGTTGGGCCGCTCGGTGCGGGTATAGGTAAGGTTGGTGGGGGCCACGGTAGTGCCTGGCTCAAAACGGGTAACTACCGAAGGAAAGCCGGTTGTGGCCTGCCAAACCAAACCACCTGCCGTAGGGTTGTTGCTTACTGCCGATATGTTCCAATCGGTATTGATAAACAATGCTTCGCCCAAATAGACATAGGGCGTACCCAGCACAAACGGTACCCAGCCTACCGGAGGGAAATTATCGGTGTTGCTATAGTTTTTTGTAAACACCTGCGTGGCACCTGTTTGTATAGTAGCCCAAGGCTGAACCGTGTTGCCTGTGGCATTGCTGTTCTTTAAGTAAATAGTGAAGGGTGCATTGCCCGTGCCCGTGATGGTGGTAGTGGTTATCAAATTCCACTCCAACTGGGTGATGGTGGCCCCGATAGGAATGTTGGCAAGGTCTACTTTGGGATAGTAATAGGCGGTACGTTGAAAATCGTTGGGAGAGTTGCTGGCAGCACGGTATATGGGGCCATATAGGTTGCTGGTGGATGTGCCCGTGCCTATGGCGACCGTATTTTGTGCTTTGGAGTTGGCCGCTAACAGCATAAAAAAGGAAAAGGCTAGCAACAGCCTGTGCAAGAAGGCACGGTTCATTATTCCCCCGGTGCCACCCTTGCGCGCCACTTGCGGGCGTACATTTGTTGTGATTTTTTGCATTTACCTAAACGTTGTGATTAACAATACCTCCCCCGAGCCATTTAGGTAAGGCTGCGAAGATACGTTTAGTAGTCTATTAAGTCAATAGACTTTATAGAAATATTTTGCCGGAGTGATTGTTGGGCTATTTATTTAATAGTTATTTTCTAAGGTATTTGGTACAGAGACAGAATACGCATAGGCAGAAGTCAAAAACGGCCCCTCTCCAATAGGAGAGGGGCCGTTTCTATAATGAACGTTGATGTTATCGCCCTACTTTTCCAACAATACCTTTCGGGTTATTATCTCAGCACCAACCTGTACTTTTATATAATAAACACCATCGGCATACAATCCTAAGTCAATTACTGTTGGCGCATTGGTTTGTGCTGTGCCAACTTGCAACAGTTGCCCCAGCGTGTTGTATAATGTCCAGTGGGCCGTAGATGCACCTTCAATAGCAAGGTACAGCTTGTTATTGGTAGGGTTGGGGTAATAAGCCAAGCTCCAAGATGGTTTTACCTCACCGATGCCCACGCCCGTAACCGCTAGCGGAGCAGATTCCGCCTCGCAGTTGCTGGCATTGCCCACCACTACGGTGTACGTGCCATTGGCAAGTACGGCAATGCTGCTGCCTGTGGCTCCTGCTATTATGCTGCCGTCTTGATACCATTGGTAACTGCTATACGTGGCAGGAACGCTGAGGATATTGTTTGCCCTACTGATAACTGGCAGGGCTGGCAAGGCATCTACGCTAAGGTTAAGTACCAATACGCTGTCGCAACCGCCAATTGTGCTCATGGTATCCCTATAAACACCCGCAACAGTGTGCCCTTGGAAGGTATCGCCTTCGCAAATGGTTTCACTTATCACGTTTTCAATAGCAGTGTTTACGGTAAGATTCAGGGTGCGGATGCTGTCGCAGCCGTATTGGTCAGTAAGCGTGTCCACATACGTACCGCCCGCCGTGTAACCTTCAAAGCTTTGGCCGGAGCAGATGGTTCGGTTTACCAAACTGGTGTTTTGCGAACGTACCGCCAAGGTTAATATCCTGATGCTGTCGCAGCCCGTGCCCACGGCAAACGTATCGCGGTAAACACCCGTGGCCGTATAGCCTTGGTAGCTATCGCCAAAACAAATGGTGGCGTCTACGTTGGCAGTGGTTTGGCTTGCTATGGTAAGGTTCAGGGTACGTATGCTGTCGCAACCATACTGGTCGGTATAAGTATCCGTAAAAGTACCCGCGGTGGTGTGGCCAGCATAGCTATCACCTGGGCAAATGCTGGTGGTTACCATAGTTGCATTGCGTTGACGAACCGTTAGATTAAGCACCCTGACGCTGTCGCAACCGCTGCCTACGGTAAACGTATCGCGGTAAGTACCCGTGGCCGTGTAACCTTGGTAGCTGCCACCGAAACAAACCGTTTGGCTGATGGTATTGGTAATAAGCGACTGTACCGTAAGGTTCAGTGTGCGTATGCTGTCGCAGCCGTTGGCACCCGTATAGGTATCGGTATATGTGCCCGCCGTGGTATGGCCAGCATAGCTGCTACCGGGGCAAATGCTCGCATTTACCGTAGTGGTGTTCGGGGTACGAACGGTCAGGGTCAATATACGTATGCTGTCGCAACCATACTGGTCGGTATAAGTATCCGTAAACGTAC
>CAYYZT010000317.1:0-528 GCA_964476015.1 uncultured Chitinophaga sp. | reverse complement strand
ACGTACCACCAGTGGTATGACCTGCGTAACTACCACCAGGGCAGATACTGGCATTTACGGTGCTGGTGTTCCCTGGACGAACGGTTAGGTTTAGGATGCGGATACTGTCGCAGCCGCTGCCTACCGTAAAGGTATCCCTGTAAACGCCCGTGGCGTTATACCCTTGGAAACTGGCACCAAAACAAATAGTTTGGTTGATGGTGCTGGTAGCAGCATTGCTAATGGTAAGATTGAGCGTACGGGTACTGTCGCAGCCAAACTGGTTGGTGTACACATCTATAAACGTACCCGCGGTGGTGTGGCCCGCATAGTTGCCACCGGGGCAAATGCTGGCGTTCACGGTAGCGGTGCTTTGGATGCGCACGGTAAGGTTCAACACCCTGATGCTATCGCAACCACCGGCAATGGTAAACGTATCCCTATAAGTACCCGTGGCCGAATAGCCAAGGTAACTGGCACCAAAGCAGATGGTTTGGTTGATGGTAGTGCTCGGTGCTGGGGTTACGGTCAGGTTCAGCGTGCGGGTAC
>CAYYZT010000316.1:0-4468 GCA_964476015.1 uncultured Chitinophaga sp. | reverse complement strand
GGCGCAAAAGGCCCTTTCGGCGGTAACTAGGGTGAACGAAAAAGTAGGCATGGGCTTGCTTACGGATATTTTAAGGGGCTCTCGCAGGCAGGAAATAACCGAGCACGGATACCACCAGATAAAGACTTACGGTGCCGGGGCCGACATCTCTTCCAACGACTGGCTATACTACCTACAACAGTTGATACAGCTAGGTTTCTTGGAGATTGCCTACGAGGCCGGGCATACACTGAAACTGACCGCCGCCAGCCAAGACGTACTGCGAAACGGCAAAACGGTGAAGCTGGCCAAGGCGGATTGGTCGTTCCAAAGCAAGGCAGCACAACGGTTTGAGCCACGGGTAACGAAACAGGAACAGTTCGAGAAAGCCTTCTTCGAGCACCTGCGCCAACTACGGAAACAGCTGGCCGACAGGGAGCAAATTCCGCCGCATGTAGTGTTGTCAGATGCCACACTGCAAGATATGGTGGCCAAGCTGCCCATGAACCAAATACAGATGGCATCTACATCAGGGGTGGGGAGGGAGAAATTGGAACGCTACGGGGAATTTTTTACCCAATCCATACGCAAGTTTGTGGTGCATGCCGCCGAAACAGGCATCAAAAAAGTGACAGGATATACGTATATAGCCACTTTGGGCCTTTTTGAAGAGGGCAAAACACCCTTCGAGATTGCCCAAAAGCGCGAAATTGCGGAGGGCACCGTGTTTAGCCACTTGGCGAGATTGGTACAAGACGACCATAAACTGGATTTGGACCGGGTACTGACCAACGAAGAGCGAAGCAAAACCCTGAAAGCGTGGGAGTTGTGCGGAAAGCCCGAAGAAATAGCCCCCGTTTTCGAGATGCTGGGCGAGAGCATGATGCCGGGCAAAATTCGGCTCATCATTGCCGAACACCTGAAAAAATAAAGGTGCCCCGAAGAGCACCTTTCATGCATTTTGCGACATTTTGCGACATTTTTTGAGCTATTTTTATCATAAAATCGCTCTTTTTAGCTCAAATTGAGACATAGTTGAGCTATTTTATCTCAATATTGCGGCAATAGAAGCTAAACGCATCTTGCATAATATCCACCCGGTATTTTACCCCCGGCCAGTTCTTTTCCGAAATATCCTTGGATGAAATGGCGGCATCAGAAACGCGGTAAAACTCAGGGTTGCAATTAATGCTGTTCACCCCTTCAAAAACGATTGTTTTCATACCGAACTGGTTGCCTTCCAAGTCAATCCGTATTTCAATGTCTTTTCCTTTCGTAAAGTTGTCGATAGTTATCGTACGTATTTCGTACGGCCCAACTAATAGTTCCAATGCTTCTTCCATACCATAGTTATTGGTCAAGTACACCATTCACTCATCTCATTACGTTTTGATAAATAACAAATAATCACATTCCATTTATCATCTTGATATTTGCATACGGTGTGCCAACTTTTCTTGGCAGATGGCAATAGCTCCCCTGCCCCGCTAATACTGGAAGGGTGGGCAAACTATAATGGAAAGGATTAGTTCAACGCTAGGATAAGCCACCCAACGGGGCTGGAGGAACTGGCTACCAATAGCACCGACTGCCATTGGCCCGTGAGCACCAAAGTCGGCTGCCCGTCAATGGTTTCGCCGCTGGTGCCCGTGATGGTAACGGCATTGGCCGAGGCATCTATTTTCTTGATGATATATTCCCGACCGTTGATGCCCGTGGTAGCGGGCAGCGTAACGGTTATGCCGCCCGAGGCGGCATCTGCCAGCAACACCCGGTCATCAACGGTGGCGGTGTAACTTGCGTTTACCCTTTTGGTAGCAGTGGCGAAGGAACCGTTTACCTGCATGCGGCTGTGAGGCGTTTCGGTGCCGATGCCCGTGTTCACGGCCCAAGGGCCCGTGCCGCCCAGCACCAGCGAGTTGTTCTGCCCCACTATGGCGTGGGGGCCGATGGCGGAGGCGTTGCGCAGGCTGCCCGTAAGGCGTGCCGCGGTACCCAAGCATACCGTATAGTTGGGCGCGATGTTGATGGGCGGGGTAAACCGAGTGATACCCGCGCTGTCGCCTATCATGGTGTTGTGGCTGCCCGTAGTCACGTTCACCCCCGCCCAGTGGCCCATAAAGGTGTTGTACTCGCCCGTGGTGCCCCAGTAGCCGGTCTGGTAGCCGTAGTAGGTGTTAAAGCGGCCCGTGGTATTTCGGGAGGCACTTGCCCCGCCAATGAAAGTATTGTTAAGTCCGCTCGTGTTATTTCCCCCCGCACTCGAGCCTATAAAAACGTTTTGGCTGGTCGTAGTATTAAGACCAGCTGAATTTCCAATAAAAATATTCGCTTGTCCCCCAGAATTCGCACCGGCATCAGTACCAATAAAAATCCCCGCCCCGGTGGCATTGCTTCCGGCACGAAGGCCGATGGCGACACTTTGAAGCAAAACCGCCCCGGAAAAATTGGCATTTAGCCCCGCGCCTTCACCTATTATGGTGTTCTGCATATTGGCGAACACTTCTATCCGTCCTTTGTTGTCTATGGTCATGCGCTTTTGATTGCCCACGCGGAACACCAACATAGCTGTATCGATGGTGCCGACAAAGTGGGTGGCCGGGCTGGTGCCGCTGTTGCCGCTCAGCCGCCAAAAAGTGCCCGAGGCGGAAGTGGGTACCCACGCCGCCCCGTTCCATTGCAGTATCTCCCCAGCCACGGGGTCGGTATCCGATATGGAGTCGCCCTGCAAGGCCACAACGGTCGGGTTCGGATAAGGGCCAGAGAGGTCGCCCCCCGCATCCCCCAGCGCGCCCGTTGGTCCGGTGGCTCCTGTTGGCCCTGCCATTCCCGTGGGTCCCGTGGCTCCGTTGGCACCCGCCACGCCTGTTGGGCCGGTAGCTCCCGTAAATCCCGTTGCCCCGGTCGAACCAATTGGGCCTGTCGGGCCCATCAAACCCATTGTCCCGGTAGCGCCGATCGGCCCTGCCACACCGTCGGCGCCCGTGGGCCCGGTCGGCCCTGTCGGGCCAGTGCTGCCAGTGGGCCCGGCAGGGCCAATGCCCGCCACCGCCGTGCAAAGCGATTTCCATTGGCCCGAGGCAAAGAAATAGAAACAATTATAATCCGTATCGAATACCAACAGCCCCTCCGCTGGCGCGGCCACGGCGTTGCGCATGGTGGAATCCATCCGCGCACCAGCACCCCCTTATCGTTGCTCTGCAGATGCAGTATGGCGCTGGGGTCGGGCGTGAGCGTGCCGATGCCCACATTGTCCTGGGCTTGGGAAACAAAGCATATCGCGAGGGCGGCCAGCAGTGGCATGATGCGCATGGGATATGTTTTTGGGGAAAGATACAAAATAAACATCCGATGGCCGCAGTTGGCAAACCCCACATATAGCAAGATATGTTTGCACATTATTTAAAAAAAATGGAAAGCTCAGTAGGTATATATCCAGAACATGGCCCAATCTCCCCTGTAATTACCTTTCTTATCGATAAACTTGTAAACAAGAGCCAGCTGCTGGGAAACTCAATATTTGCTGTTTTCGCCGTGCCATGTTTCCTTGTTTCTTATACATATGGCGAATACTTTTTTTATATCCCACGGTTCTACTTCAATAATCTCAATTTCCTCTTCAAAAGTGATGGGGTCTACGGTAACGATGGTATCCGGGGTGCCGTTGAGACCGTCTTGAAACCATTTGGCGGGCAGCGCATCCATATTATCATACGCTTCATATCCTTTTATTTTTCCCGCCGCCAAATCATGCAGCAGTTTCGATACCCACTGCTCTTTTCCCGCGGTATCAATGTACGCCTTCAACCAAGGCACGTCCGCTTGTAGGGCATCCTCAATCCTTACATCGTATTCCAGTATTTTTCGCAGGGTATCTTGCGCTGAGGCATAGCCAATGGAAAGGGTTGTTAACAGTATCCACAAAAATATTTTCATCGCGAAGGCTTTGATAATTTGATAACAAAGCACAAGGATAGTAAAAAGCTACAATTACTCAATTGTTATTTTTGCTATTAGAATTGAAGTCCACGCTGTACTACTTGCCAAGTACCCTCCGCAGGGTCGATGCCCACAATAGGGCCTGAAGAGTGCAATGTCTTATAAGGGCATCGGGGCGGGTGGGCGGTAGCGGTGTTGCCATCGACCCACCCCAGCACGCTTCATTCCACCGTGCAAAGCCAATACTTTACCAATTCATGCCCGATGCCAGCCCGATGCTGCGTGCTGACCCTCCCGAGAGGGTACTTGGCACGGCAATGCTGTCATCAATGCCATAGCTTTATCGGTCTTGAGACTGATACTTGCTACTATTTCTTATTTTCACCCCACCAATGCCGCAAACCCCTACCATACCGCATTTCGACATTCCCGCAGGGAAGAAGGTGTACTTCATTAGCGACGTACACCTCGGCACGCCCGATGCCAACAGCAGCCGGGTGCGCGAGAGCTTGTTGGTGGAATGGCTTACGGAAATAAGTGCCGCTGCCGG
>CAYYZT010000315.1:0-4470 GCA_964476015.1 uncultured Chitinophaga sp. | reverse complement strand
CCCCAACCGATGCCTACCAAGTATCAATCGGCCTAGGCAGCACCATGACGCCAAACGACGTGTTGGAAGGCATCATGCGCATTACCGTTAAGGTGGCCATCAGCCGTCCTGCTGAGTTTATCGTAATCACTTTCCAACAGAAAGTACAAGAGAGCGCAGCCGCTTCGGCCGAATAATTTAACCCAATTTTTAAAAACCATAGTTAAAACATACAACAATGGCAGAAACCGCATATCCGTTAACCAAGTTTTACTTTAAAGTAGACATTGGTGGCACCGAGATATCTTTTCAAGAAGTATCCGGCCTCGACCACGAGACCCAAGCCATCGAATACCGCCACGGCGATAGCCCAAGCTTTGCCCCGATGAAAATTCCGGGCGTGGTAAAAACCAGCAACGTAACCATGAAGCGTGGCCTTATCCAAGGCGACAACACTTTCTGGGATGAGTACTACGTAAACTACTTCACCGGTAAAAAAGTAGAGCGTATCACCATCACCATCAAGTTGTTGGATCCGGAAGGAAACGACGCCATGATTTGGACGTTGGAAAATGCTTGGCCTACCAAAATCGTTTCTACCGATTTGAAATCCGACGGCAACGAGATTGCCATCGAAACCATCGAGTGGGCACACGAAGGCTTGAGTATCCAAGTAGCTTAATAATTAGAGATAGGTGATATGGCCAATAAGGAACAAAATTACATACCACCTACCGGCTTTTTTTTCAGTGTCGATTTTTACGACGGCTCCTCAAAGAAGTTCAGTAGCTTCAAAGAGGTTTCGGGCCTAAGCGTAAAGGTGAACACTGACGAGGTAACCCAGGGTGGGGAGAACGGATTTAAATACCGGCTCCCCACCGGGTCTTCGTACGAGAACTTGGTATTGAAGCGGGCCCTTAACGTGGACAGCGAACTGGTTTCTTGGTGCAAGGATGCCATAGAAAACTTCGACTTTAAGTTGAAGACAGTGACCATAAAGCTGCTCCATATCGACTCGAACAATACCGGCTCGAAACCTTTGGCCGTGTGGGAATTTTTGGATGCATACCCAATAGGTTGGAACTTGAGCAACCTAGATGCCATGGGTAACGATTTGGCCATTGAGACCATCGAGATTGCCTTCACCAAGTTTACGAGGAAAAAGTAATGCCGATAGAGATAAGGGAACTGGTGATAAAGGTGAACGTGGGCAGCGAAAAGCCGCAGCAAACCGGCATTGGCCCCGACGACTTGCGCAAACTGAAGCGCGAGATAGCCGACGAGTGTGTACGTAAAGTAATGCAAGAACTGCAAAAGAGAAAGGAACGCTAACCACTACCATGGAAAAGCTGAAGATTATAGCGTACAAAGATGTGGCCCGTAACTCCAAGGTGGGGGAGGTGGAAGTGGGCATCAACCCTAGCAAATATTCCACCAAGTATTCCGTTACCTACAACAGCCAATCCGCCGTGGGCGGTGCGGGCACGGCCCAAGTATTGGGGCAAGTGAACTCGCCCACCTGCGATTTCCAGTTGATATTCGACGGAACGGGGATTGTGTACAAAAACAGCAAAGACGTTGCCGAGCAGATAGACGATTTCAAGAAACTCGTTTATAGCTACAACGGCAATTCGCACCAGCCCAACCACTTGGTTTTGATTTGGGGCAAGAGCGATTTTTTTGAGGGCGTTATTACCAGTTTCGACATCAGTTACACCTTGTTTAAGCCGAACGGCGTGCCGCTTAGGGCTACGGTGAACTTGCATTTGATTGAATCCAAATCGCCCCAGAAGATTACGCTCGATGCCAAACAAAACTCCCCCGATATGTCGCACATACGGGTGGTAACGGAGGGCGACACCCTGCCCCTTATGGCTTATCGCATTTATGGCGACAGCTCTTATTATTTGGAAGTGGCAAGGGTAAACAACCTTAAAAATTTTAGGGACATTAAGCCGGGCGACCGCTTGACTTTCCCCCCATTGAAGAAATAGTTATTGGTTTATCTGGTTATCGGTTAATCGGGCAAGCCATCAACTAATTTGATATAAGTAGAACAGAAAAGTAAGGAAGAGATAAATGGCGCAATCGCCTGCTAATAATAGAGCCGATGCTTTGGTAACCTTCAACATAAAGTTGAACGGTAACGCCATTGCTTCGGATGCTATGGTGCTATCCATTAGCACCGTGCATAGAATCAACCGTGTACCCACCGCCCAGGTAGTGATAGCGGAAAACGTAAACCCGGAGCAATCCACTTTTATATTGGATAATGCCAATTACAAGCCGGGCGTGAAAATAAGTATCGAGTTGGGGTATGGCAGCGATAATACGGAAGTGTTTAAAGGCATTATCGTAAAAAACACGCTGCGGGCCACCAGTGGCGGTGCCCCCGAAATAGTATTGGAATGCAAGCACGAGGCTGCTAAACTTACGCTGGATAAAAAGAGCAAGGTTTACGTTGAACAAAAAGACAGCGACATAATCAGTTCCCTTATAGGTGCGGAAGGGCTTTCGGCTAGCGGCGATGCTACCACCATACAGCACAAGCAATTGGTACAATATCACAGCACCGATTGGGATTTTATCCTCAACCGCGCCGAAGCCACGGGCATGTTCGTATTTATTTCGCCGGATGCCGTGAAAGTGGCCAAACCCACTTACGGTGCCGCGGTGCTGACGGTAACTTACGGGGTGGATATTACGGAAATCGACCTTCAGTTAGATTCTCGACACCAGTACACCAAAATAGAATCGTACGCGTGGGACCCCGCGGATGCCAAGCTACTAAAGGGCACCTCATCGGAGCCTACTTTGAACGCACAGGGCGATATTGAGGCTCAAGCCATGGCCCAAGTGCTCGGTTCCAGCGTAAACAATCAATATGCTTCTAGCTTAATGCTTCAACCGGAGCTGGAGGCATGGTCAAACGCGCGCCTTCAAAGGGCGCGGATGTCACGTATACAGGGTTCGGTTACTTTTTGGGGTAATGCCATGCCAAAATTGGGCGACATATTGGAGATAGCCAACTTTTCCGATAGATTCAACGGGGAAGCGTATATAAGCGGTGTTAACCACGAAGTGTCCAACGGCACTTGGGAAACCATTTGTGAAATCGGTATTTCTGAAACGCCATATTATGAAGAGGTAAAAACCAGCGATTTGGCCATAGGCGGCCTGTTGCCTGCCGTAAGCGGCTTGCAGATAGGTGTTGTGGCGAAATTAGATGCCGATCCGCTTGGTTTGGGCCGCATCCAAATTACGCTGCCACTGGCCGAGGAGGAAATGAGGATTTGGGCACGCCTATCGTCTTACTACGCCACCAACGCATCCGGGGCATATTTTTATCCGGAAGTAGGGGATGAGTTGATTGTAGGTTTTATAAATGATGACCCAAGGGATGCCATAGTGTTGGGTTCGGTACACGGTAAAAACGCGCCACCGTTTGAGATTGAGGCCAAAAACAACACCAAGGCCATTGTAACGCGGGAGAAGATGAAGATTACCTTCGATGAGGAGAAGAAAATCATTACCATAGAAACCCCCGCCGGAAACAAGATAGTGCTGGACGACGATAAGAAAAGCATTACCCTTACCGATGCCAACAACAACAAAGTGGCGCTGGACGACAAAGGCATAACAATGGATACGCCAAAGGATGTAACCATAACAGCTAAAGGAAAGATAGCTTTGGATGCTACCCAAGCGGTAGAGATAAAGTCGAAAATGGACGTAAAAATAGAGGGGTTGAACGTACAGGCCACCGCGCAAGTAGGGGCTACGGTGAAGGGAAGTGCCACTGCCGAACTATCGGCTTCGGGGCAAACCACGGTGAAGGGAGCAATGGTAATGATAAACTAGAAGGCTATGTCGTTAGCGGCTCGATTGACAGATATGCATGTATGCCCGATGGTAACGCCGGGTGTGCCGCCCATTCCGCACGTGGGCGGGCCGATTATAGGGCCGGGCGTACCAACCGTATTGATAGGTAGCCTGCCTGCCGCCACTATGGGAGACAACGCCGTTTGCGTGGGCCCGCCCGATTCCATAGTAAAAGGCTCGGCTACGGTGATGATAGGAGGGAAGCCCGCCGCGCGCATGGGCGACACGTGTGCCCATGGCGGAAGCATAGTTTTAGGATGTCCAACAGTATTAATAGGAGGATGAACATGGATAAAACATTTTTAGGCACCGGCTGGGGTTTCCCGCCAACGTTCGATAGGTCGTTCGGGGTGCTCATGGTTTCCGACGAAGAAGATATTCGCCAAAGCTTGAACATTTTGCTCAGCACCAGCCCCGGCGAACGCATCATGAATCCCACGTTTGGTTGTGCCTTGCGCGACAGGATATTCGACAACTATACGGCCAGTTTCGAGGCACAACTGAAACGTGCCATCCGCGAGGCCATCCTGTACTTCGAGCCCCGCATTACGCTGGACGAGATATTGCTGGACAATAGCCGATGGGCCGACGGTATTGTGGATGTGAAGC
>CAYYZT010000314.1:0-4474 GCA_964476015.1 uncultured Chitinophaga sp. | reverse complement strand
GACTGGAAAGGAAATGTGGATTTGGCCGGCTTTGTGACCCAGTACACCGATATGATCGAGTTTTTGCTGGTGGAAGGCATCCTTACCACCCAGGCCCAAAACTATACCGATGCTCGCATCTCCGGCTTTGAGGTATCGATGGTGGGGCAAGGCAAGATATTTTCCGTACCCTTCAACATCATGCTGGGCTACACCTACATATCGCCCATCGACCTAAACTATGAGGAAGGCCCTACCGTAGACCCGCGCAACCGTTTCCTTACTTTCCGTTTCCAACACTCGGCCAAAGCCGACGTGGAGGCCACGTATAAGAAAGTAACGTTCGGCATTACGGGCACTTACATCAGCTTTATGAAAAACATCGGCAACTTCTCCGTGAACAACCTTACCAAATACCGTGAGGAGAACAGCAAGGGCGAGGCAGTGCTGGATGTAAGGGCTGGCTATAACCTGACGGACGATGCCAAAATTTCCTTCATCGTGAAAAACATTGCGAACAACCAATATACCCTGCGCCCCGCTTTTATGGAGGCCCCCCGCAACTATACCATACAGCTGGCCTATCAATTTTGAGGTTGGGTTAACGGTTTATTGGTTAATCGGTTTATCGGTGGGTGGTTTTCTGGAAATTTTGGGCAAGGTTATTCGTCTTCCCGATAACGGTTATTATATTAAAGTTACCAATTAACCGATAAACCAGTCAACCGATTAACCATTAACCAAGATTACTTGGCGCGTTGCTTGAAACATAGTAACTTAACGCCACAATAATCTTGGTATTGGTATCCTCATCGGTTGCAACCGATTCGCCAGTAAACCAATCAACCGATTAACAGATCAACCAAAATCCAACCATGTACGAAGTAGGCACGGGAAAAGCGGATATTACGGCATTTAAAAAAGACGTGGGCATGATGGGCTACGGCATGTTCCACAACCGGGTAACCGGCGTGGAAACGCCTTTGTTTGTGCGGGCCTTCGTTATTAAAGACCTTACCACCAAGCGTAAGGTAGTTTTCGTAAACGCGGAAATAGCCTTTATTACCATTTCCATTAAGCGGGGGGTGATGAAGAAGCTGAAACGCCACCATGCCGAACTAGGCTACGAGGCTGATAACGTGTTCCTCAGCGCGCAGCACACCCATAGCGGCCCCGGCGGCTATTCGCACTACGGGCTTTACAACATCTCCACCCCCGGTTTTGTGCCCGAGGTGTACCAAACAATAGTGGACGGTATAGTAAGTGCCATAGTGGAGGCCGACGGCAAGGCCCGCCCTGCCCGCATCAGCTTCACCAAGGGCAGCTTTGCCCCCGATAAAGACGTGGCCTTCAACCGCTCTATAAAGGCTTACAACCAAAACCCCGAAGTAAAGAAAGTGAGCCCGGCCGAAGCGCATTTGGCGGTGGACAGGGAAATGCACCTGTTTCGTGTAGATGATATGGATGGCAATCCCATAGGCAGCTTCAACTTTTTTGGCGTACACACCACCAGCGTACACAACGACAATACCAAGATAAATGCCGATAACAAGGGCTATGCGGCCCACTACTTGGAAGAGGCCATCCAACAGCAAAACCCCGATTATATAGCAGCCTTCGCCCAAAAAGCCACTGGCGACGTAACGCCCAACTATGTGTGGGACAAGCGCAAATGCTGGACACGCGGCCCGTTGGAAAACGATGTGGAATGTGCCCAATACAACGGCAAAATGCAGTTTGAGAAAGCCTTGGAACTGCACGGCCAAGAGGGCGAAACCGTGCAAGTGGGCATCGACTATGCCCTGTGCCACGCCAACTTTGCCAATATAACCGTAGACCCTGAGTTTGCCAACGGCGACCCGGAGGCCAAAACGCACCTATCTTGCCACGGGCTGGCCTTTTTTAAAGGCACCACCGAGGGGCCGGGCATGCAGCAGCCCTTGATTGCCATCGCTGGCTTCGCCATTGGCACGGTGTGGGCGTATGATATGGTGCGCGGTTGGTTTTTGAGCAAGGCCGAGCGCAAGAAAATACACGAGAAATACCGCATACACGGCAAAAAGAAAATACTGATTGAAACGGGCGACCGCAAAGTGCTGGGCACCCGCAACATAACGGGGCTTATAGTGCCTGCGGTGGTTGATCCTACCATCAAATATTTCAAAGTGTTCCACAAATCGGGCGGCCTCGACCATAAGCCTTGGACCCCACAAACCCTGCCCTTGCAAATTATGGTACTGGGCCAAGTGGCCTTTGTGGGCATACCCGGCGAGATAACCACCGTGGCGGGGCAACGCCTTAAAAATACCGTGCAGCAAACCTTGGCCCAGCGCGGTGTGCAAGAGGTGGTGCTGGTAAGCTATAGCAATGCCTACTGCGGCTACATCACTACCTTTGAGGAGTACCAGGTGCAGTGCTACGAAGGCGGCCACACGCCTTACGGACAGTGGACACTGGGTGCGTTCCAAACCAAATTCAAGGATTTGGCGCAGCAACTGCTCAAGGCACCGGAAGACCGCCAGATAGATACCAGCATTATGCCTGTGGAGTTTACTGACGAGGAGCTGAACAAACGCACCTTTGCCTACAGCAGCAAGAAATGAGCAACTTCGACCGCAGCTACGCCTACTACCGCGATATTTTCAAAGGCTACGGCTTCCCGTATGCCTTTGTTGATTTGGATTTGTTTGACGAGAACCTGCGCCAGATAGCGGCGCGGTCGGGCAACAAAACCATCCGCATCGCATCCAAATCGGTGCGCTGCAAGGAGCTTTTAAAGCGTGCGCTGGCGTTCAACCCCATCTACCAAGGCATTATGTGCTATTCGGCACCCGAAGCCATTTGGTTGAGCAACCAAGGCTTCGACGACCTTTTGCTGGGATACCCCTGTTGGCACGAAAGCCAAATACTCCTGCTTTGCGATGAGATAGCCAAAGGCAAGTCCATTACCCTCATGGTGGATTTGCCCGAGCACGTAACGCATATTGATGCCATTGCCCGCAAGGCCGGCGTGGTGGCCCCCATCTGCATCGATTTGGATATGAGCAGCGACTACCCCGGCCTGCGTTTCGGCGTGTGGCGCAGCAGCATCAAGGGCAAAGAGGATGCGCTGAAACTGTGGGAAGTAATCAAAACCTGCCCCAACGTGAAGCTTACCGGCCTAATGGGCTACGAAGCACAGATAGCGGGCGTGGGCGACAACTGGCCCGGCAAAACGGCCATGAACGCAGTGGTGAAGTTTCTGAAAGGCCGCTCGGTAAAGGAAATAGCCAAACGCCGTACCGAAACAGTACAGGCCCTGCGCGATGCGGGCGCGCCCCTTACGCTGGTAAACGGCGGCGGCACCGGCAGCTTGGAGTGGACCATACAAGAACCCTTGGTAACGGAAGTAACCGTGGGCTCGGGGCTATATAACTCGGGGCTGTTCGACAATTACACCAACTTTCGCCACCACCCCAGTGCGGCATATGCGGTGGAGATAGTGCGCCAGCCCAAGCCCAACCTCTATACCTGCCACGGTGGCGGCTACACTGCCTCGGGCGCGGCGGGCAAGGACAAACTGCCCGTGCCATACTTGCCCAAAGGTGCCAAACTGATAGATCAAGAAGGTGCCGGAGAGGTGCAAACGCCCATTGTGTACGGCGGCCCGGAAAAGCTCCACCTTGGCGACCCCGTTTACCTGCGCCACAGCAAAGCGGGCGAACTGTGCGAACGCTTTAGGGAACTGCACTTGGTGAGCAACGGAAAGATAGTTGGCTCAGCCCCTACTTACCGTGGCGAGGGGACGTGTTTTGTGTAGCGGAGGGCGTTGCCCTCGACTAATGTATGATGCCCCTTTGGGGCGTTGCCATTGACTAGGACCCAACTCTTATCCTAACTGCATTCTAATTCCTCCTTCCTACTACTAGCTAATTACTACTTCCTACTTACTGGTTTCCTAACACCAACTGCCTATATTTGTAAAAATCCCGCAGCAGTTGCTCTACCTGTTCATCAAGATTGGTTTTCTGGAAATCGGTTTCGCCGACCTGCTGGATATTTTTTTGGTAGGACTGCTTATTTACCAAATCTACCGCTTGCTCAAGGGCAGTTTGGCCTTCAACATCTTCTTGGGGCTGTTGCTGGTTTACTTTGTTTGGTTTTTGGTAGGCTTGCTGGAAATGCACCTTTTGGCCCGTATCCTCGGCCAATTTATAGAGGTGGGCGTTATCGCGCTGCTCATTGTTTTCCAACCAGAGATACGCAAGTTCCTGTTGTATCTGGGCCGTGGCAACATCCTTAGAAAACGCTTTACGCTGCGCCGCCTGTTCTCTCGCGAAAAGCGTAACGAAGCCGAGTTTTATCCAGTGGTAAAAAGCATTATTGCCGCCACCGAGCATATGCGTGAACAAGGCACCGGGGCACTTTTAGTGCTTTGCGAAAGCTCGCGCCTACAGTTTTATGCCAATACGGGCGTGCTGATGGACAGCTTGCTGCTTACCAAGCTGTCCATCAG
>CAYYZT010000313.1:0-4493 GCA_964476015.1 uncultured Chitinophaga sp. | reverse complement strand
GTTGTTGGTAACGGCCACGGAGTAAAACTCCCCGATGCTGTTCTCGCCCTTCAACACCACGCTCGGGTATTTCCAAGTAATGGCGGAACCGGTTTCCACCTGTGTCCAGCTTATCTTGCTGTTTATGCCTTGGCACAGGCCGCGCTTGGTTACAAAGTTGTAGATACCGCCTTTGCCCTGCTTGTCGCCGGGGTACCAGTTTTGTACGGTGCTGTATTTTATTTCGGCATGGTCCATCGCTACCAATTCCACAACTGCGGCGTGCAGTTGGTTTTCGTCGCGCATGGGGGCGGTGCAGCCTTCCAAGTAGCTCACATAGCTGCCCTCTTCGGCAATGATAAGCGTACGCTCGAACTGGCCCGTGTTGGCTTCGTTGATACGGAAATACGTGCTCAGTTCCATTGGGCAGCGGGTGCCTTTGGGAATGTAGCAGAACGAACCATCGCTAAACACGGCGGAGTTCAAAGCCGAAAAGAAGTTGTCGCGCACGGGCACCACGGAGCCGATATATTTCTGTACTAACTCCGGATACTCTTTTATCGCATCGCTGATGGAGCAGAAAATAATGCCCAGTTCTTTCAGCTTCTCTTTATAGGTGGTTTTTACGCTCACGCTGTCCATCACCACATCCACGGCCACCCCGGCCAACGCCTTTTGCTCATCCAGCGGTATGCCTAGCTTGTTGAAGGTTTCCAGTATCTCTGGGTCTACCTCGTCCAAGCTATTCAGTTGCTTTTTGGGTTTTGGGGCGGCGTAGTAAATAATATCTTGGTAGTTGATGGGCGGGTAGTGTACGTTGGGCCAAGTAGGCTCGGCCATTTGCTGCCAAGCTTTAAAGGCTTTCAGTCGCCACTCCAGCATCCATTCGGGCTCGTTCTTTTTGGCGGAGATAAAGCGCACCGTGTCTTCGCTGAGACCTTTTTGCGCATTATCGTACTCCACATTGGTAACGAACCCGTATTTATAGTCACTTTGCGTAACTTGGTCAATGATATCTATATCCTCGGGCATTGTTTTTTAATCGATTTCGGTGCGAAATTAGTACTCAATCGGTTACAAAGCCACTTTTGTTTAGAACCGCTCTAAATAAATGGCTCACTACCATAAACAAGTTATTTTTAGATTAGTTCTTTGTGGTTACAAGATAATGTATATGAGCCTTTTAAGTATTTTTCCATAACCGTGGCAACCGAACTATTTTTTTCTGCGTATGTTGTGTAAATGGTGATTGGTATATCCGTTCATCCGTTAATCAGTTGTGTTAAAACTTAACTAATGGACCGATAAACCAATAACTGATAAACCAATCAACTTTCCATCAATGGAAAAACGTACCACCAGCAGAGCCGTTAGCCAAAATGCCCCCCGGCAGCCGATAACCATGGGGCAGATTATGCTGTATGCCACGGTTACGGCTATGGGCGTGTTTTTCCTGTCCAATAGCGCGGCGTTTGTGTATTCGCGTATCGCGAACCCTGATTTCCAGTTCTATCTGCCCGTTATCTTCCATGTCAATACGGTTATTATCCTCGCCAGCAGCCTTGCCATGCTATACGCCCAAGCCGCCATGCGCAAAGAGCGGGAGCGGGCATATTTTCAAGCTTTGGGGGTAAGCTTCCTGCTGGGGGTGCTGTTCTTGGTATTCCAAACCATCGGCTGGCGCGAGATGCACCTACAGGGCATGGACCTCAGTAAAAATCAGGGCTACTCTTTTCTGTACATCCTTTCCGGACTGCATGGGCTGCACGTATTGGGTGGGTTGGTGGTGATGGGCGTGAGCCTCTTTAAATCATATCGCCGCCTGACGGACCCCGTAGCCGAACTGCTCTTTAGCGTGGACCCGCTGCGCACCAAACGCATCGGCCTGCTGGCCACCTACTGGCATTTTGTGGATGCGCTTTGGGTGTATCTACATGTGTTTTTTGTGGTGAATGCGGTGGTCTAGATCACGGACAACGGGCCTCATACCACGTTCAATTGTTCTATGTGTTCATCCATTCCTTTGCGTGAAAGCCGTTTGACCAATACGATTTCGAACTTCACTTGCGCTAAGCCCCATTTTTTTTGGTGAAGGATACTTGCTACTTTTAGCTGAACAGTTGTAGTCTATATAATGCAATATCTTGCAATAGTAAAAAGGGTTTGTATGGTAAATATTAAGTCAACAATAGCTATAGTTTGCAAAAGCCTTCTTCTAGCCAGTTGTATTACAATTTTGTTTTCTTGCAGTAACCTTCAGGAAAGGGAATTCGAAACCACCACCGTTAATGGTGAAGAATTAGTTTTAAAGAACTTTTATTCTGAGGATGGTAAACTTTTGGCAGCACGCACCTATAAAATTGTCGGGGATGATACCTTACTTCATGGATTTGAGAGGTTGTTTTATGCTACTGGTCAACTTCAGAAAGAAATTTATTATGATTTAGGTAAGAAACAAGGAAGTGAAAAATGTTATTACTCAAATGGAATAGTGGAATATACAGGTTGGAATAAACAAGATAAAAAGGATAGTATTTGGTATTATCATTACGATCGCAGAGTTAGTGCAGGCCAAGATACATATAAGATGATTGAAAATTGGAAAAATGGGATACAAACCTCACATCAATCGTACTTCTATGAAAATGGTGGGCACCGTACTTATTTTTTCTGCGATCCAGTAGGCCATATTTTGTATAAAAGGGAGTATGATAAAGAAGGTAGCTTGATTGTAGAGGAGGGCGAAAAAAAACCACTTATTGTTATTGAAACGACAAATCCATCAACTTATGAATTTAAAAAAGGGCAAGTAATCAAAGGTCGTATCTATTATATCATGCCTCCTAATACAGAAGTTGTAGCCAATTTAAGAGGAGGTGGAATGTATGAAGATTGGACCGCAATACCTATTGCTAGCTATTATACGCCAATAGTTTTTGAGAATGACTTAAATGTAGAGGGTGAGCATAAGTTAGAGGTAATGATAAAACTCACGGAAAAAAGTGGGCAAGTTGAAGAATTTACCACAGACTTTGCCTATTCTGTTGAGTAATATTAACTTAATGTTTTAAAATTACTTATCAGCCTAATGCCTGCGTAACGCTACTATTTTCCGTTATCTACCCTTTAGTTTTTTTTCGCAATCAACCGCCGCACCGCCTCCGCATCCAACATCGGCTTAATGGTATGTTGGGTTTTGATGCCCGCCAGTTTGTTTAGCTTGCGCTTTAGGTTGAACCACGTAAATACCGCCGAGGCTTTCAGCCCGTCTTCCTTAAACCCGATAAAGATGTAGTATGTTTTGCCATCGCCATAGGGGCCTTGATATATAAGGTGGCCGTACTTGGGGTAGCTGTATTTTACCGCCAGCCCGGCCTCAAACGTACCGAGCAGGAAGATGCGGCTGTCCGTTTTCATACTGTAGTAGGCCACATAAGCCCACAGCGCATTATCCAACAGCTTCGATTTAAAGTTGCGGTCTTTCCACACGGCACATACCTCGCCCACTTTTATGCCTTCCAATTTACCATAAACCTCGGGCAGGCGTTCTTCGGGCACAAACTGGTTGATAGCACGGTAAGGATGTTGCTGCCCCACGATAAAGCCGCCCACCATCCTTTTCTTATAAAAAATGCCGTGCACCAATTGGTTGTGCAGGTACTCATCGCTGATGTAAGTACCGCAAATATCGCGGTAAATGGCGCGGTACGTTTCGCGCTCGTCGGGTGATAAAATCTTTACACGGAAGGGGTGAAGCATGCTATAAAATTAGGAAATTATAGGTTTGGTAATGACTGTGTATCTTTACCCGATGCAAGGAGCCACCCATGTACTCGTAGGCATCAGCTTGGAGAAAATTTTCAACAAGAAGCGCATGAAACCCATGGCGCGTTTTGTGGTAATAGCCGTGCTGGGATTGTTCTTGCACAGCGTGTTCGACCGTATCGCCCGCATTACCTACCACCCGCCCGATGCCCGCTACCACGACCCTTTTTGGGTGGGCTGGCACTTAGTAATTTATAGCCTTACCATTTATATGCTGGTAAAATATTGGCGGCATTACCCCATCGGCATCACGTTTTCCATTTTGCCCGACTTTGATTGGGTGATACTGCACGGCAGCAAAGCATTGCTGGGCCACCACCCGAGTTGGTACCAAGAGGGGCATATCCATAGATTGCTGCATACCATAACGGACCACATCCCGCCGTTTTCACTGTTGCATACCCATCTGCCGGATAACACCGACGGTAAGTTGGGTATTGTGTGGGAAATATTGCTGATAGTGGGGTTGGTGCTCTTTATCCGTTGGTTGGATAAACGGGCTGCCGCTAGTGAGTTTAAACACTAAGAACACTAAGGATATCACAAGGAACACTAAGTACTTTGTGAACTTTGTGCCCTTCTTTGTGTCCCTTGTGTTTAACCCAAATTATGAAATGGAATTGCGCACCCGCTGCGTATAGTTGCGCAGGGCCGTGCGCACATCCGTGCCGTTGTCGGCCATGTCGTTC
>CAYYZT010000312.1:752-4501 GCA_964476015.1 uncultured Chitinophaga sp. | reverse complement strand
GGCCTCACCAACGACGGCGTCGACCCGGGCGTGGGTTTTTACGTGGATGGCGTGTACTATGCCCGCCCCGCCGCTACCACGCTCGATTTTATCGACATACAGCAAATCGAGGTATTGAGAGGCCCGCAAGGCACTTTGTTCGGCAAGAACACCACCGCGGGTACTTTTAACATTACCAGCAAGAAACCTACGTTCAACCCTTCGGGCACGTTCGAACTATCGTTCGGCAACTATGGGTTTGTACAGGCCAAAGGCTCCTTGTCCGGCCCATTGGTAAAGGATAAGCTGGCCGCCCGTGTCTCCTTTAGCGGCACGCACCGCAACGGCAACATTTACAACGTTCGCACCGAGAAGTACACCAATACCTTAAACAACATTGGCGTACGTGGCCAATTGCTGTATTTGGTAAACGAAAAGATTACCCTTACCCTCGCCGGCGACTTTACCCGCCAAAGGCCCGATGGCTATGCACAAGTGTATGCCGGAACCATCACCACCCAACGCCCCGCCTTTAGGCAGTTCGAGAACATTATTGCCGACCTGAACTATGACCTGCCGAGCCGCAACCCGTTCGATAGGTTGATTGACCACGATACGCCTTGGCGGTCTGACAACGATTTCGGCGGCGTATCGCTCAATGCCGATTTCGCTATCGGCAAGGGCACCCTTACCTCCACCACCGCTTGGCGCAACTGGTACTGGGGCCCCTCCAACGACAGGGACTTTACCGGCCTATCGGCCATCGCCCGTTCGCAGGCCCCGTCTATCCACAACCAATGGTCGCAAGAGCTGCGCTATGCGGGCAACTTCGGCAACAAGTTGAGCGGTGTGTTCGGCGTGTTTGCCTATTACCAAAAGCTGGATGCTGACGGTGCCCACACCTTGGAGGCCGGAAGCGACCAATGGCGCTTTGTGCAAAACAACCAAGACACCCTGTGGCAAACCCCGGGCTTGCTCGATGGCCTTACCGAAGTAACCAAGCCCAGCTTCAGTAACTTTAGCGGTGCCATCTTCGGCCAGTTGGATTGGAAGGTGACGGAGAAATTCACCATCCTGCCCGGCATCCGCCTCAACTACGACCAAAAGAAGGTAAACTTTGAACGTACCGTTACCGGCGGCCTGCAAACCACCAACCCGGCTTTGCTCGCTTTGCAGCGTAGGGTGTTTACACCTATCTCTTTCCAAACCGATGTGGACGACTGGAACGTATCCGGCCAATTGAGCTTGCAGTATAAATTCCACCAAAGGGTAAGGGCCTATGCCACGTATGCCTTGGGCTTCAAACCCGTGGGCCTCAACTTGGGCGGCATCCCCACCAATGCCGACGGCCCTATGTTGGAGTTGGCCGTAGTGAAACCTGAAAGGGTAAACCACTTTGAGCTGGGCTTTAAATCGGAGCCTTTCAAAAACGCGGTGCTGAACGTGACGGGATACTATACCGACATACACGACTACCAAACCAACGTGCGCACCTCAGAGCTGGGCGTGGCCAGGGGCTTCCTTGCCAATGCCGACCGCGTAAGGGTAGCGGGCGCGGAGTTCGAGTTTGCTTACCAGCACCCCAAGTACTTCTCGTTCCGCTCTTCGCTGAGCTATACCGACGGCAAATACGTTTCGTTTAAGAACGCCCCGGTACCGTTGGAAGAAGTGGGCGCGGGCGAATACAAGGACATCTCCAACGAAGTGCTGCCCGGCATCTCCAAATGGGCCTTGTCCAGCGGCGCGGAACTGTTTATTGACGGGCGTTTGCTAAACCAAGAAGGCCAGTTCTTTATCGGCGGCGATGTATATTACCGCTCCTCTTTCTCTTCCAACCCTACCCCCTCCAAATTCTTGAACGTGGACGGCTATGCGTTGGTAAACGCCCGCTTGGGTTTCCGCAGCAACAAAGGCTTCAGCGTATTTGTATGGAGCCGCAATATTGCTAACACCGATTACTTTGAGCAATTGCTGCCCGCCAGCGGCGATGCCGGCCACTACGCAGGCGTGCTCGGCGACCCGCGCACCTACGGCATTACCCTACGGTACAATTTCTTTTAACCAAGCATTCTAGCGGTTTGTTAATAAGGCGTGCCTCCCCGAACGGGGAGGCGCGCCTGTTTTGTCAATTAATACCCAATGTTTCCTATATTCGCTTTATGGCAGAAACGCTTAAAATAGAGAACTTCGGCCCCATCAAAAAGGCCAACCTCAAGCTGGGCAAAACCACCATTTTTATCGGGGAGCAAAGTAGCGGGAAAAGTACGATTGCGAAGTTGATTGCGATATTAACAGATAAATGGCTAATTGGTAGCGTAAGATATAGTTATGATGCTACAGTAGATGGGTTTTTCCGTTTACTAAGAAACTATAACATTGATGATTTTTTCAACAAAAACTGTCACATTCAATTTAAATCTTCTCACTACCAAATCGAGTTTAAAAACGGCTATCTAAACTTTGACGTGACGCATCCTGATTGGATCAAAAAAGATATAATTGAACTTCTTCAAAAATACAGCAACAATCCTACTAAAGATAATTTCATCCAACTAGCAGAGTATATTACCTCAAAGAACTCAGACTTCGCATTTGATTTTGACACTCCACTTTGGGCTTATAGGACACAGCACGCCATAGATATTCTTTTTAAAGATATTTTGAGTGAAGTAACTTACAATCTATATATTCCCGCCGAAAGAATTTTAGTGTCAACCATTTCCAACAACATAGCAAGTTTTGCAAGCAAAAATATCCCTCTCCCGCAATTCTTCCTTACTTTTTTGGCCTCTTACGAAGAAGCAAGGTCAGCCAACTCTTCATATGAAATCCAACCTTTGAATATAACATATAAACGGAAAGGCGATAGTGATTACATCGAAGATTTAGGACAAACTTTTCATCTGTCTCAAGCCTCCTCTGGCATTCAGTCGTTGGTACCTTTGTATTTAACAGTAAGTAGAAGTTCAGAGTTTGCGACAACTTTAACAAGGTTTGTTATAGAGGAACCAGAATTAAGTCTCTACCCTTCTACTCAATTAAAACTGGTCAATACCCTTTCAGAGAAATGCACCAAGGAGGGTAATCAACTCGTTATCACCACCCACTCCCCATACGTGCTCACCGCGTTAAACAACTTATTGTTCGCTTATAAAACCGCTGCAAAAAAGCCTAATCAGAAGAAGGCCATCAACAAAATCATACCCGAAGCCAGTTGGCTCAATCCCGATGAGTTTGCTGCCTATTATGTGGGCAAAGGAACGGTGAAAAATATCGTAGATAAGGAAACGGGCCTAATCAACGGCGATCGATTGGATAATGCCTCTTACGAAATCGGCGATGCCTTCGATGCCTTGATGGAAATATATAAGGACTGATGCTAGCGGCCATTAAACAGCAGTTTCCAAGGTGTGAAACACACGGATGCCTATCATCGGTACAAGATGAAACCATCTTGATTTTCGAAAACGAGGTGGATAAACGCTGCTATGTGCAACAACCTTCTGAAAACACGGTGGTTCATTTAACCATTCGCAACCCAACTGCCAAACCGCTGCATTTTTTAGCGATAGACCAATGCCTGTTTTCCGACACCGATGCGGAACGGTGTGATTGTGCTTTGTTTGATGAAACGAAAATACTTTTCGCGGAACTGAAAGTAGGAGGCAAACGAAAGAACCGAAAGAAGTTGGTAAAGAAAGCCAAAGACCAACTGGAAAGTACCATTCGCATATTTGACGAGAAAATAGACTTATCCGGAGTTGAAAAGG
>CAYYZT010000312.1:0-742 GCA_964476015.1 uncultured Chitinophaga sp. | reverse complement strand
GGTAGCTATTATTAATGTCGGCTATTCCCAAGCCCGCCCCCAATTACAAACCAGCATACAACGTGAGCGGATAAGGTTCCAAACAGAACTGGATACCCACTTTGATATTGCCGAAGAAGCTACATTTTAACCCCCATCGTCCATCGTCCTCGTCTCCCAGACGGGGGATGCAACGTACGCCGTGTCGCCAGACGCAAGCAACCTACTCCTCTTCCCCCGGCAAATCCCTAGCGAACCTTACCAAAAGCACCGTCTCGGCGGATTTGAAGGCGAAGAAGATGAACATAATGGGCAGGATAACCCATTTGGTAGGATCGAACAGGAGGAAGTAGGCCGTGATAAACGTAAGGCTGAGCACAAACTTTGCGGCCAAGGTGCCGAAAAAGATGTTGAGGAAAAACGGCTTTTTGATGCTGCGCGAATTGTAGTAGCCGCTTACCAGCGTAAGCAGCAGGAAAAACCCCAAGCTAAGCCAACTGATGATGATATAAGGTGCAAAAAACTTGAAAAAGCCCAGTGCGAACAGTACCACGCACAAGGCAAAAGTGAGCTTGAGCAGCGACTTGACGAAATAGCGGAACTTGGTCATTGCTCTTTGGTAACTTGCTTGATGAGCAAATAGATGGCGATGCATGAAAAAAACAGGCTGAATATGGCCGTGAGCACGGGGGTACCGTCGTCCATGAGGGGGAATTTCCTATCGAGCCACGAGCCGAGGAAATAGCCAATCAGTACCGCCCCC
>CAYYZT010000311.1:3728-4504 GCA_964476015.1 uncultured Chitinophaga sp. | reverse complement strand
AAGTGGCCTATATCGCCGCTGGTAAGGTAGGGGTTGTTGGTAAGGTGGGTGCGCTCGTCGTCCCACACCAAGTCGTAGCCGATGCTCCTTCCGTAGATAAAAAAAGTGAGCACCAGCAGTAACCCAAAAGGCCAATAACTTGTTATCTTTTGCGAGGGAAGCATTTGGCGGATGTTCGTATAGCAACATCAATAATACGCAATACTCTTTAACAATCCTCTCTAAAGACACCTATGGAGTCCCATAAAAGCATCACCTCCGGCCCGTGGACCGTGTACACGCACCCCTTTAGCAGCGCGGCGGGCATGCTGGCCATAGCATTTATAACCATGCTGGCGTTGCGGCATGCCGCCCCTACCCTGCCTTGGGAAGTTTGCTGCGTGGCCATGCTGTTTTTTGCCGTGTACAACCAAGTGCGCGGCCTGCTGTTGCGGCGTTGGCCGCTATACATGGGCCTGTCTTACCTAGCGTTTGCTATATACACGGCACTGTTGCTCACCACGGCCAGCCTCTTGGCAGAAGTGCCTTTATCGGGCCTCGTTAGCCTAAAGAAAACATACGTGCTGTTGGTGGTGTTCTTTATCATGCTCACCATACTGGCAAGCGTGTACCGGGTAGCGTTGTTGATGTTGGAAAGCGCGAAGCGCTAGTAGTCCAGCTCATCGTCGGGCAATAGGCCCTTCCACTGGTGTGCTCGTTGGTTTTTGGCCTTGTGGCGCTCTCGTCGCTGGGTCTTCATCGCTTTGGATTTCTGGTCCCACTGTTCCTGGTCGAAT
>CAYYZT010000311.1:2863-3718 GCA_964476015.1 uncultured Chitinophaga sp. | reverse complement strand
TCGCGGCGGTGGTTCATTTTCATCGTGTACAAAAGGTTGGAATTTTTGAACTAATCGGGATAATTTTAATCGGTTATACGGCAGTTGTTTTCGTTGGGTTACTTGTGGCTCGGTAAAAAAGCCGAATTTTGGTGTGCAAAAACCCGATTAAAAACGCAACCGTTTAAAAATCAACGGAAAAGAATAACACAACAGAACCTTTTGAACGCCCCATTGTTATAGGTTTGGATTCAGCAACCAAAATATACGCTACCTGTATTAGTTATGGAATGGAATTTGGCCAAGCCCGCTAAGTGGATACGACCCACGCTTTTTGTAGCCTTCGCATACAGCCTTTGTTGGGGCTTGGCCATGGTTTTTTGGCCGGAATACGTGTTTCTCCACGCGGCCATACGCCAGCCCCACTACCTGTTTTTATGGCAAACGCTCGGCACGGTTGAAACCGTGCTGGCACTGGGCTATTTGATGGCACTGGCCAATCCGTACAAACATTGGTCGGCGGTGTTGATGGGGATGGTTTTTAAAATAGTTGCCACGGTGGTTTTCCTGAAAGCCGCTTTGGCCAACGGCGAGTTGTTCAACCTGGGCGATTACGTGTTTGTAAACAACCTGATATGGCTGCTTCCCTTTGCGGCCATATTGGTAAACGTGTACCAACGCAGCCATCGGTCCGACGACTTGCTCATAGAGGCTTTCGAGGACGAACAGATAACGCTGGACCTTTTCGAGACCACCGAGGGCATAGACCTGATGGAAACCACGCGCCGCCAGCCCACCATGGTGGTGTTCCTGCGGCACTTTGGCTGCACCTTTTGCCGCGCGGCGTTGCAAGACCTCTCCCAACAGCGCGCCGCC
>CAYYZT010000311.1:303-2853 GCA_964476015.1 uncultured Chitinophaga sp. | reverse complement strand
AGGGGGTTAGGCTGCTGTTGGTGCACATGCTGGAAGACGAGGACGAGGCCCGCAGCCAGGTAGCCATGTACGGCCCCGGCCTGGAAGACCTGCCCCTGCTGGGCGACCCAGAGGCCATCCTGTACAAAAAATTCAAACTGCGCCAGGGCACTTGGTGGCAGCTATTGGGCGGCAAGGTACTGTGGCGCGGCTTGGTGGCGGGCGTGCTAAAAGGGCGCGGCATAGGCAAGGAAATGGGCGACCTGATGCAGATGCCCGGCATATTTGTGATGCACCACGGGCAGGTGCTAAACCAATACATACACCGCAGCAGTGCCGATAGGCCGCCTTACATCAAGATAGCCGAAATGGGCGGCAAAACGGCCGCATGATGCCCATGTATTTTCCCAATAGTTTTTCCCGAATAAAATTTGAACGTTTCGATAAAATGCGTTTACTTTGCACTTCCGTTTAAAAACCGAAAAAAAATTCATTCCAATATGTTGATTATCGATACCGGAGACAGCGAAAACATCGACAAGGCCCTCAAGAAGTACAAAAAGAAATTCGAGAAAGCCGGCTTGTTGCGCGAACTGCGTGGCCGCCAAGCTTTTATCAAGCCTTCCATTCGCCGCCGTACCACCATGCTTAAGGCCGCTTACCGCCAGCAAATGCAACTGGCCGAGGGCGATGGCAGCCAAGCAGGCAAATAAGTTTGTTGGGATAGCCGTTGTTTAGTAACTTTATCGTTACTATGCACTTGGACATATTCCTTGCTTACCTACAACACGAGAAACGCTATTCAGGCCACACGGTAGAAGCTTACCGCACCGACCTCGAACAGTTTTATCAATACATACTCGAAACCTTCGAAATCAACAGTATTTCGGAGGTTTCGCATTTATACATACGCAGTTGGATGGCCCAAATGGCCGAGAACCAACTCACTACCCGCAGCATCAACCGCAAACTCTCTTCCCTGCGGGCCTACTGCAAGTTCCTGCTGAAAAGGGAACTGCTGCCAAAAGACCCTACCCTTAAGATACAGCCGCCCAAAACAAACAAAAAACTGCCCGTGTACCTCGAAGCACAGGAAATAGGCAGGCTTTTTGAAGAGGTTGATTTTGGCGAGGGCTTCCCCGGCATGCGCGACCGCCTGGTGCTGGAACTGCTGTACGGCACCGGTATGCGCCGCGCCGAACTGGTAAACCTGAAAGATGGCGACATCGACCTAAGCAGGCGCTATATAAAGGTATTGGGCAAAGGCAACAAGGAACGCCTGATACCCATTGGCGAACAACTTGCCGAGAGCCTGCGTTATTATATAAAGGCCAAAAGGGAAGCCTTCGGCGGGGATTGGCTATTGGTAACCGACAAAGGAACGCACATGCAGCCTGCAATGGCATATAAAATAGTGAACAAATACCTTGCACTGGTAACTACCGTGTACAAAAAAAGCCCGCACGTGCTGCGGCACACCTTTGCCACGCACCTTACCAACAACGGCGCGGAGATAAACGCCGTAAAAGACCTCTTAGGCCACAGCAGCCTTGCCGCCACACAGGTATACACGCACAACAACATCGAACAATTAAAGGACATCTATAAGAATTCTCACCCTAAAGCTTAAGTACTATGGAAATTCGCATTCAATCTATCCATTTTGACGCCGACGCGAAACTGCTCGATTTTACCAAAAAGAAACTGCAAAAGCTCCAAACCTTCCACGACCGCATACAAGACGTGGACGTGTACCTGAAACTTGACAACAACTCATCCCCAGTGCGCGACAAGGTGGCCGACGTGAGCATCAATATACCCGGCTCCACGCTGCACGCCAGCGAAACGGCCAAAACCTTTGAAGAAGCCGTTGACGGGGCAGTGGAAGCCCTTACCCGCCAGCTACAAAAGCACAAGGAAAAGCTGAAAATTTAATTTTTGCGCTTTTTTTCTTTTTAGTGTTGTTTTAGCCAAAAACTTTCAATAAATTTGCAAGCCTTTTCAGAGGGGTGCTAGTTGCCACGGCAGCAAAAGCATCCTTCGGTTAAGGCGGGCTGCCGATGTAGCTCAGCTGGTAGAGCTACTGATTTGTAATCAGTAGGTCGGGGGTTCGAGTCCCTCCATCGGCTCGAAAGAGAAAGTTCTTTTAAACAGAAAATGAATTGGGGAGATACCAAAGCGGCCAACTGGGGCAGACTGTAAATCTGCTGTCTCTGACTTCGTAGGTTCGAATCCTGCTCTCCCCACGCAGCAACGGCACGGCACAGTTTCCACTTAACCAAGCGGGAAACCGGGCCCATGCCAAGGGAAAATTTGACATGTTGTACAGGCTAAACAAGCGGAAGTAGCTCAGCTGGTAGAGCGTCAGCCTTCCAAGCTGAATGTCGCGAGTTCGAATCTCGTCTTCCGCTCACAATGTAAAAGCCTTTGTAGCTCAGGGGTAGAGCACTTCCTTGGTAAGGAAGAGGTCAGGGGTTCAAATCCCCTCAAAGGCTCTGAAAATAGAAGCCCCGTAGGGGCTTAATATTGGTAGCAAAAACGTAATACATAACAAAGAAAAGCGTGCCGTAG
>CAYYZT010000311.1:0-293 GCA_964476015.1 uncultured Chitinophaga sp. | reverse complement strand
GGCTCAGGAGGCTTTGAGAGCACTTCCTTGGTAAGGAAGAGGTCAGGGCGGTTCGCCGTTGCGACGGTGTCGCGGACGACTTCAAATCCCCTCAAAGGCTCAGAGGTAGGGCAGAGATATAGATTATTTCATCGTTTAAAAGTTGTTTATCAGTAATCATTAATTAAGCATAAAATCAAAATGGCAAAAGAGACGTTTGACCGCTCGAAACCCCACGTGAATATTGGTACTATCGGGCACGTTGACCACGGAAAAACCACCCTTACTGCTGCGATTACTACTGTATTGGCAGA
>CAYYZT010000310.1:0-4507 GCA_964476015.1 uncultured Chitinophaga sp. | reverse complement strand
CTTGGGGATGATGGTTACGGGCTTGTCGGTAATATGCACGCTGCTGCTGGTGCGGTACACCAAGTGGTAGTTTCGGCTGTTCTTTATCGCGTTCCAGAAATCGCAGTTCTCCTTGTAGTTCGGGTCGCGGAAAGTGGCCGAGAAATCGTAGCCCAGCAACGCCTCCACGGCATCGCCGTAGCCAGCACCGGTCAGTTCGGACGGCTCGCCCAGCTCGCCGTTCGTGTCGGGGATTACCAGGATAAGGCCCTGGTTGATGCCGTCGATCCATTTCTGGCTGTTCTCCACGTCGGCAACCAAGGTGGGGTAATAGCTCTTGTGGATGTAGGCACCGCTGCGTATGCGGCCGTACTCGCGCTCGGCGCACGGGTCGCAGTTGTGCGGGGGTATAACGTTGTCGCAATTGGATGGATAGTATCCTGCCATTGTTCGGGTTGTAAGATTTGTAATAGTTAAAAAAGCACCGGATGGAAAGGAAAGTGGCCGTTGTGGTTTTCAGATTGCCACAACGGCCCCATGCCTCATTGGGCCAAACAGTTGGTACGCATCTCGTTGTGTGCGTACACGGCACTTGAGCCAAGCGTGAGGTGCCCGCCCCATTCGTTCACATAATCCAACTCCACGGAATAGGAAAGGTGCATCATCTGGTATTCAGGCAATGTGCCCACATAGTTATGTGGGCCATCTTGCGCCACGGTAAGCGTAGCAGTATCCACTATTCCCAAGCCCCAAACCTCGCCATCGAGCGTGGCGTTGGAACCTGAAGTATAGCCCCTAGCCTCGAACGTGCGGCAATCAATGCTGCCTATCAATTCGGTACCTCTCACGGCGAAACTGCGTATAATGTTGCCCGATGCATCCACCTCATAATATTGGTAGAGGATGTAAAGGATATTGTCGGAAAACTCATACTCCATGGCCACAATGTAAACGCCCGCGCCAAGACCGCCAATAGTAATGGTATGGTCAGCAGTGGCATAGCCGGAGTTGATGGCCACTTCATCGCCGTTTTGCCAAAACATCCAACCCCACATAAAACCTACTATGGAGCCGGTGCTCTGTACCGAAACGGGCGTAAGCGGGTAATGCACCTCCCAACTGTCTCCACCGTTGCCGGTAAAGCCAATGTCGCTAACGACAAAGGCATAACCGGTTACGCAACAGGTAACGACTGGTGGCGGCGTTACTGTTGGATAAAACAAGTGAACACGCCCTCAGGGGTGTTGGTAGCGCAAGGGTGGTTGTTGCTCCTCCACTTGTTCAGCACCACCCATACCACCTCGGCCTGCAGGTCGTCCGCTATCGGGGCCTTGGGGATGATGGTTACGGGCTTGTCGGTAATATGCACGCTGCTGCTGGTGCGGTACACCAAGTGGTAGTTTCGGCTGTTCTTTATCGCGTTCCAGAAATCGCAGTTCTCCTTGTAGTTCGGGTCGCGGAAAGTGGCCGAGAAATCGTAGCCCAGCAACGCCTCCACGGCATCGCCGTAGCCAGCACCGGTCAGTTCGGACGGCTCGCCCAGCTCGCCGTTCGTGTCGGGGATTACCAGGATAAGGCCCTGGTTGATGCCGTCGATCCATTTCTGGCTGTTCTCCACGTCGGCAACCAAGGTGGGGTAATAGCTCTTGTGGATGTAGGCACCGCTGCGTATGCGGCCGTACTCGCGCTCGGCGCACGGGTCGCAGTTGTGCGGGGGTATAACGTTGTCGCAATTGGATGGATAGTATCCTGCCATTGTTTTAGGTTTTTAAAGGGGTTTTTAAAATGTTTTGATAACCCTCTGTTGAAGTAGTGCAATGCTTGTTCAGCATCAAAATGAACCTCACTACCCGTCAGTGGGGAGGGTACTTCGGGCCGAAACAAGGTATTGGGTATGCCGTCATTAGGCTGGCCCCAGCAATGACGGGTAGGGTTTACTTTTCCGCTTATTGTTGCGGACAGTCGCAGATGTTAAAGCAGCCCTTGCGGTACTTGCTTTCAATTTGGTATCGGATACTAAAGAGCACGTCTTCAGGGCCGATAAATACTTCGTTTCCCCTATATTCTTGGGCAAACACGTCGAGGGCGTTGGTGTTGCTGCTTTGCAACCGCACCTCTAGGTAGTCCAGTTTCAGGGGCAGTATCAAATCCCGGCGCACCACATCGGGGAAGTTGGTGCAAATCAATGCCTCCAGTTGGCTGGGCGTAAGTTGCAGGGTTTGGCGTTTGCCATATACTACCAGCACCATATCGGCGGTTTCGCGCACCAAGGGGTTGCCGTCGCCAAAGCTGCCGTTGCCAATAGTGGCATAGGCATGGCCCAGTACCCGGTGGTACAGCACCAGCGGAAAGGTGTCGTCAACCCCCGCATACCTTACCTCCATGTCGTCGGTCTCGTAGGCGGGCATCTGCCAAGTGCGGTTTTCGTCGCTCAGTTGCACGGTAACCGCCAAGCCGCCGAACTGGCCATCTTGAAACCTAGGGTCTTTAAGAGGGCCCTGCTTGAGGGCCGCGTTGATGAGGTCTATTTGTTCTTTAAGAAATGGCACGTTCTGCTTCGTTTTGGGCGGTGATGAAAACCATTTGCAGCTCCTCGGCGGACGGATGCCAGATGCGCTTGCCGTACTTGCGCTCCAACTCGTGGCTGCGCCTTACCAGCTCATCGCTGCCCCACCCTATGCCGAAGCCTTGGGGGGTGCGCTGCACGCTTAGGCCATCGCGCAGGCGGCCAGTGCCTACAAGGTTTACCTTGCCGCCAGTTTTGGCTTTTAGCTGTTTGCCACGGGTGGCATATACGCCTATATCGCTGCCGTCGCTGGCCTTTCCTTGGCCGTGTATGCGCTGCACCATGGCGTTCTTTATGCTCTCGGCAGCGGTGCCGAAAATGCGCTCGTTGGTTGCAGCCCCCGGAAAAAGGGTAGCCAATTGCCATTTCAGCTTGTTGCATACTGCCGTGGCATTGCTGCTAATGCTTATCATGGCCTCACCTCCACATTGATTACGGTTTGGTTGCACTCCAAGCAAGGGTCGGCGGTATCGAGCCTGATGCCCGAAAGGGCGGTTTCCAGCTCGGCATTGGCTATTTCGGTAAACTCCTTGCGCAGTTCTTCTGCCTTTTGTCTATCCACGGTGGTAAAACGGTTGAGGCGGCCAGTGTACATGCGCTCGAACATCAGTTCGGCCCCCAACAGATACCAGTATACGGTTTTAAACACGTCCAAATTGTCGCAAATAAACGGTTCGTAGCTACAATGGGCAGACATGGCAGCTACAAAGCTGGCGGTATAGTCCGTATTGGCTACTATAGTGTTTATATTGGAATCATACACGGCACCCCGCACTTCGGATTTGCTTCCGAAAGTATCATGCATACAGCGGCACCAATTGTCTACGTCTTCCAACAACGGTATTTGCAGTCCATCCACATCGGTGGCATCATATCCGGCAAAAAGGTGGTGCGTTCTAAAATCACGTTTTACTTCTATGGCATTCCACCCTTCCTTGCCATCTATATTGGTTGTGAATACCGGCACATGGTGCTCTATGTCGGCCACGCCTACCCTCAGGTTGGCTACTGGCGCGGTAAGATAAACATATAGGTCGCTTACGTAAATGGATTGAAGCGCACTTTGGCTGGCTATTCTCACCTCCACGCCTCTAAACTCTGCCGCCATGGGCACTACCTTATCGGTAAGCACATTGCCGGTATATAGTGTTTCACGAATGGCTTTTAGACTATACCGCTGCCTGAAATTGCCGTTTACGGTATTGGCCAGCCGGGCGGCGGCACGTTTTTGCACGTCGTTCCACACGCCGAGGTAGGTTATCTGGTCGGCTTCGGTAAGCTTGTCAATCATTTCCAGTGTTACGCCGGGCAGTTCGTTTACGTACAGGCCGCTAAGCGGTGTGGTGCTGCCGCACCCCGCTAGGCCAATGTAGTCCTTCAGGCAAATCATAGCTGTATATTGGTGTTTGGGGAAATGTTCTTTTAAAAGTTGTTGCTGCCCGCGAAAGAAAGGGGTACGGACGGCACCTTTAAGTGTACTATCAGTGACGTTGGCTAGGTTTATACCCTATAAGTTTATTTGCGCTCACTTGTCACGTAAAGGTGCCTTGTCCGTATCCCGACTTTCTAGGGGCGTTAATTGGCATTAGCCTTGGGTGTCATCACCGCAGTTGTCGCACACGTTGGTAATCTCGTAGCGCAGCGCGCCGTTGGTGCCGTAAAGGCGGTCGCTAGCTTGGAAAGCTTCAAGCGGCTGCTGGTACAAGCCGTAGCGTTTGGTAATAAACACGTGGTAGCCACGGTCAACGGTTTCGGTGCTGTAGCCCGTAAATGCTTCGGTAGGGCAGTCAAACTCCTTAACTTGTATGTTGAATACCATCATCACTGGCGGTTGGCCCTCGATGCCGGTTTCAACAGGCAACATAATGGTGCCGAACTCGCTGGTGCCGAAGCGGCCTGTTTTCCAGCCCACGTAGCGGTCAAGGTCTACCAAGCCAACGGTGCCCGGCGCAAACACGCCTA
>CAYYZT010000309.1:1695-4518 GCA_964476015.1 uncultured Chitinophaga sp. | reverse complement strand
CACCACTTTAATGTTCTCCGGGTTGCAGCCGTGCTGTACAAGCGTAGCGTAGGCCCCTTCCAAAAGGGGGAAGGTAATGTGGCTGTTATATTCCGACACCACTATGCCGAACGAAAAGTGCCCGGCATCGGGCACTTTTGCGGTATCGTAATCTGATAGGCTCTTTAAATGGGTCGCCATTTATTTGCTCCTGTTGTTTTATTGTTTCTGCTCCAAACGGCCGATGTGGGTTTCCACCTCGCTGGCCGTAAACTTAGGATAGTTGCTCTTCAGCTTTTTCAGTTGGTCCAAAGCCTCTTTGTTTTTGCCCTGTACTTCCAGTGCCAAGGCCGACTTCAACAAATAAGTAGGGGCCGAAAGCTCGTTGTTGCTCTCGTTGGCAGCATCTTTATAGTGTTTAATGGCTTTGTCCATATCGCCTTTCTCGGCATAGGCATCGCCCAACAGGCCAAGGGCCAATGGGGCCAACAATTGGTCGTCGGCATCAAATTTTTGCAGGTGCTCAATGGCTTGGTCAAACTGGCCAAGGTTGAGGTAGCAAATACCCGCGTAGTAGTGGGCCAAGTTGCCGGTAGCGGTGCTGCCGTAGTCGTTGGCTACGGTAAGGAAGCCTACATAGTTTGGCACTTCGCCGTTCAGGGCCTCGTTGTATTTGTTAGCTTTGAAAGCCTCTTGGGCACCGAAGATGGCGTTTTGCGCTTCCACGTTTTTACCCGGCAAGTAATAATGCTGGTAGCCTACAAAGGCTATTACCAAAAGAAGCACGGCGACCAAAGCACCCAAAATAACGTTTTGGTTTTTGGCGAAATCGAATTGCTGCTTTGGGGCACTTGGCAATTTTTGCTCTGTAATTACAGGAGCTTGTTCAGTTGTCATGGTAATAGTTAACGCGTTATAAATTAATCCTTGATGAAGGGGTAATCTTCCTGTACGTAGATGTGGGTGTATAGTTCGGCCGCATCCGGGTAGTCAGATTCTTCCGCAAAATTAACGGCTTCATCTATATTATTCTTAATTTTCTCTTCTATTTGTTCCAATTGTTTGGCCGTGGCGTATTTTTTCTCCAAAATAGTAGCCTTTACCACCTCAATCGGGTCTTGTTTTTTGTAGTCTTCCAGCTCTTCCTTGGTGCGGTACTTGGCCGGGTCGCTCATGCTGTGGCCTTTGTAGCGGTAGCTCTTTATCTCTAGGAAAGTAGGGCCGTCGCCTTTGCGGGCACGCTGCACGGCCTCGTCTATGGCCTCGTGCACGGCTTCGCAGCTCATGCCGTTTACGGGCTTGCTGGGCATATCGTAGGCCAGTCCCAGTTTGTAGATATCGGTTACGGTGCTCGACCGCTTTACCGAGGTGCTCATCGCATAAAAGTTGTTCTCGCAGATAAACACCACGGGCAGTTTCCACAACATGGCCATGTTAAAGGTTTCGTGCAGGCCGCCTTGGCGTACCGCGCCGTCGCCCATAAAGCAAACGCATACGTTGTCGGTGCCACGGTATTGCTCGGCAAAGGCAATGCCCGCGCCAAGCGCAATTTGGCCGCCCACTATGCCGTGGCCGCCAAAGAAAAAGTGCTCTTTGCTAAAAAAGTGCATGCTGCCGCCCTTGCCCTGGCTGCAACCGGTTTTTTTGCCGTACAGTTCGGCCATGGCGGCCTTGCTGCTGATGCCCTTGGCAATGGCAAGGCCGTGGTCGCGGTAGGCGGTAATAACCGGGTCTTGTTTGCGGGTGGCGCTAATCAAACCGGCGGCAATGGCCTCTTGGCCTATATATAGGTGGCAAAAGCCCCGTATTTTCTGCTGGCCGTAGAGCATGCCGGCACGCTCTTCAAACTTGCGCAGCTCCACCATCAGCTCGTACCACTGCAAGTATGTCTCTTTAGTTATTTTCGCCTTGGCCATGTTGCGGTAATTTGACGGCAAAACTACCAAAAATTCCCTTTCCCCAAAAACGCTTATCCACACAAGGTGCGGCATGGCCCAAAAACAGCAACTCCCGCCAAGCTGGGCCGGGCGGGAGTTGTGCTAAGAAATTAGGCTACTGGCTATGGTTAGGCCAATTTAACTTCTATGGCGTTCGGGCCTTTGCGGCCTTCGGTTACGTTGAAGGTAACTTTGTCACCTTGGTTGATTTTGTCAACCAAACCAGAGATGTGAACAAACACTTCGCGTTGGTTTTCGTCGTCAACGATGAATCCGAAACCTTTGGATTCATTGAAAAATTTTACTGTTCCAGTTTTCATTGCAAAAAGAAATTGACTTTTGGTAATATAATAACCGTAAAGGTAATAATTATTGCCCCGAAAAAACAAATGCCATAGCCGTTTTGGGGCAAAAATTACTTTTAAACCAGTTATGTTAAGTGGAAATACGTAGGGGGGCTATACCGTAGCTTCTTCCGTGGCCGAAACCGTAGGCCACCACTTGCGCCAGCTAATGGTAACCCAAGGCACGAAAAGCACCAGCGATGCCAACGAGCACACCAGCATAATGGTGAACCAATCCAGATACTTAAAGTAGTAGAAAGTATTGAGGCTCAACACCACCAAGGCCAACCGGGCATATTCGGCCACCAACACCCAGCGTTTGTTCTCGAAAATGGCCCCGCATATCATGCCCGAAAGGATGATGAGGCAGAGGAATACCCAACGATAGAAAACACTGATTTGCTCGAAGTTATACATATAGGCTGCCAACCCTATGGCCAGTATAGCAAACTGTATGGCTACGTACCAGTTAAGGCCCCGGTGGGCGGGGGTGTCGAAGGGCTTGTAGTCGGGCTTTACATCGGGCGGGGCCTGAAAACCGCCAAGCTCGCTGGGCAACCAGC
>CAYYZT010000309.1:0-1685 GCA_964476015.1 uncultured Chitinophaga sp. | reverse complement strand
GCCCGGTCTGGCAAAAACCACGCGCAGCTTATCTTTCCAACTGCTCATTCGGCGGGCTGCCTGGAACATTTCCACATAATAATGCAGGTTGGCCCAAGCGGGGTTCCAGCTCTTTAACTGAGTAGTGATGCCATATACAGGCTCTTCCTCCTCTTCTTGGAAAGTGCCGAACATGCGGTCGAAAATAATGAAGGTACCGCCGTGGTTTTTGTCGATGTACTTGGGGTTTACGCCATGGTGTACCCGGTGGTGGCTGGGGGTGTTGAAAACATACTCAAACCACCGTGGAAACTTGTAAATGGCCTTGGTATGTATCCAAAATTGGTATAACGTATGCACCGCCGCCGCCGCGAAAAACACCAGCGGATCGAAGCCCAAAAACGGGATGGGCAGGAAGATAAAGAAGGCTATAAGGTTGTGAAACCAGCTCTGGCGCAAGGCTACCGTTAGGTTATACTCCTCGCTGCTGTGGTGTACCACATGGGCACCCCAGAAGAAGTTGATTTCATGGCTCCAGCGGTGGGCCCAATAAAAGAAGAAATCGAATAATATAAGGGCGGCAAAGAACGACCAAATAGACGGCTCTATATAGAAAAACGCCCAATTTTGTTGTATAAACACATAAGCACCAAACAGTAACGCTTTAAAAGTAAGATTAACGGCTTGCTGCCCGATGCCGATGTTGAGGTTGGTAATGGCATCGTTGAAGCGGTACCACTTTTTCTTTCTTATGTAGCCTACAAGTAGCTCAATACCAATGAATAAGAAGAAAAAAGGGATGGCCAGGAGGATGTACATCGGGTTCATAGGGCGAGGAGGATTAACGGGCTACAATTTAGGAAAAACTTTCTTTTACAACATAGTTTTCCATTGGCAGACGGATAAACCTTTTACCGGGTTGTATTCAATAAATGTTAATTTGAACTGACCCTGTTTTTCGATTATAGCTCAATTGCGACATTTTGAGCTATTTTTTGAGCCATTTTTGCGGCATTATACCTCAAATTGAGACATATTTATCGCAATTGCGGTATATTTTGAGGTATATTTATCTCTGCTGGAAAAACGAGGGGCGGCTCGGAAAATTTCAAACCAACCGTCTTGAATTTTGCCAACATCTTCTCCAAAAATCATTTCTTGGGAGAAAGGTATTTTGGGTACGACAACCAAACCGATTTTGCCTTGGCTTGCAACGCCAGCCACAATTGCAGTATCTTAGCACCAGTATTCAAACCAAAAAGCTGAGATGAAAGTATCGTTACCCGCTACCGCCTTCCGTTGGGGAGTGCTTGTTTTATTGTTGACCTGCGGTGCCACCGGTTTTGCCCAAACCCTTACGGGCACCTATACCCTGCCGGGCACCGTAAACGGCCAAAACATTGATAACCTTACCAAACTGGCCACCCTGTTGAACAGCGGTGCCAACCCGGTAAGCGGCAGCGTGGTGTTTGAGTTTGGCCCCTCGTACAATGCCGGGGCAGAGGTGTTCCCCATTACCTTTAATACCCTTTCGGGCACGGGCAACGTAACCATACGCCCCGCCACGGGTGCCACCTTGGTTACCGCAGGCAGCAATACCACGGGCAGCATAGTGCTGCTGAACGGCACCAGCAGGCTTACCGTTGACGGCAGGCCGGGCGGCAACGGCACCACCATCGGGTGGACGTTTCGCAACACGGCCTTGG
>CAYYZT010000308.1:0-4521 GCA_964476015.1 uncultured Chitinophaga sp. | reverse complement strand
TGCACTGGATGCCGGGGTGCTGGTTGAACGCAATGACCAACGGCGCGCACCGCGAGCCGGGCGAGAACACCACGTATCGCAATCCCTTGCGCGCGCTGATGCTCACGAGGTCTTTTATCCAGAATTTGTCGGTATCGAGCATGTACCGCAAAGGTAGTTATTAGACACAAGACATAAGACACAAGACACAAGACTTTGTTGCGGGTTGCGCCCTTCGACTACGCTCAGGGTGACATAATTGCGGGTTGCAACAAAACACCCGTCATTGCGAATGCCTTACCTGTGAACTTCAATGGCTTGAAGCAACCCCCTGAGACGGGACGAGGTGTTGGGGTTGTGATGCAATGGCAAATACCCTCCTCGGAGGGTCGCTACTAAAAGGTGCTGGTACGAAAGCGGGAAAGCAAGTTTCTCTTAAGATTCCGAGCCGGGGAAGAAAAGCAGCGGGGTGGGTCGGTGGGTTGGGATAAGACTTGCTTCTTGGCTTTATCACTCCGAAGACCCACCCCAGCACGCCGCACAACGATTGTTTAAGCTATCCTAATTCATCTACAATACTCGCTCCGTAATCCTCCGTGCGTGCTGACCCTCGAGGAGGGCATTTGCCACAGCCTCGCTCGATTGGTAGCCAGCACTGGCGCGAAAGTTACTTTCGTGACCGTGGAACTTAGTTCCAACGGAATGCCGCTTAAATGTGGGAACCACTATACTTGCGTCTGGAGATGCCGTGTACGTTTCATCCTCGTCTTTTTTGACGAGGACGAGTTGGGGAAATTTAGGCTCCTAAATATGACCATAATGGGCATTTATTTCTTGTTGTTTTTCCTTCATTAGCTGATGCAAAATTTTCCAATGCCTTTTAGTTTGGCTTTTAATCTTGCTTTTAGGAAAAATTCTTATAGCTAATCCAGTATATGATAAGAAGTTACCCCAATCGTATTTGTTGCTTTTAATCCACTTGTCGGGATTCTTTTTATCACGTACAAAAATGGTTCTTCTTTTAGAACCTACATGAGTGAATCTTTTATAAAGCCTAGCTTTAAATAACTCCGGTTCTTGATTTTTGCCATGCTTAGCAAAGAAACCTCCTCGTCTCACATTGCGTTTCATCTTTCTGTAAAACTTAGCTAGAGCAGAATTCTTTAAAAGGACGCTTTCTCCATCAAAAGAGAAGCCTAAATATTCGAATTTTGCCTTGCTATTAAAGGTCTCGGATGAGGGATCATATTCTTGACATCCATATTTACCTTCAAATCTCTTAAAAACGAATATTTGTGTTTTGGTTGGTTGAATATCTAGCTTTACCTTATCAATCTCTGCACGAAACAATTGTACAATATTTTCTAGATGCTGTAAGTCTGCTATTGCAATCATATCGTCACTATAACGACGGTAGATTCCATTTATAGAAGCAATAGCATCATAAATTGCACCATCAAATTCAAACATATAAATGTTTGCCAACAAAGCACTCAAGGGTGAACCTTGAGGTATACCTTTGGTTCTTAAGCGTGCACCATTATCAATACGTTTGTTATTTCGAATCAATCCCTTTGCTCGAATGCGCTCACCAAACTCTTCTTTTGTACAGAATGCAATAGCATCCTTTGCTTTAAGCAAATCTAGTCTTTTGATGGCTTTACGTTTAACGCCATTCATTTTATCCTTAACTATAATTTCCTTCTTAAATTCATTATGTAAATCATCTATATGTACATAGGAAAATTTGGTTAAATTTCTATACACCGCATAGTGGTCATCGGGAAGTCCTTTGCAATCAAGAGTCTTTTCCCAACGTTCCTTAAGATAAGAATGATCAAGATTATCAAAGAATGATGAGATGTCAAAAGTAATAACAACTAGTTCTCTATGCCTATTGTTAGTAATGTAATTAAAGACATCATTTGCAAAATCAATGTTACACTTGTTTCGACTCGGGGTTTTTAATAAGGGAATTTGCCTATAAGCTGTTATGCACTCATTGAATGTTGATTTAGAAAGTTGTTTTTCATAAAGGCGTTCTAATCTCCAAGCATAATAACTGTAGATAAGAGAATCTAAGTGGTTAGCATAAAATATATCACGGGTTTTGTAACTAACTTCTCGAACTAAGGAACGTTTTCCATTTGCCAACTTAGAACGCCGATATTTTCTAGTTGAAAGCTCAACATGTATAAATGGATAAAAAGAATGTTCAGAGATAAGTTTCGGATTGTTAACGTAAGAATGTACCCATTGTCTATCTCCGAAAGTAATTGGTAAGCCTATGTGGGGGTATTTTTTAAGTTTGAACCAACCTTTATCTTTTTTCATAAAAAGTATGTAGTGCATGAATGGTGACGACGGAGCAAGCTTAGATAACACATGCCTTTCGCCCTTGATAAATCGCAGGCGCTCCTTATGTCGGGTATAAATATCGTATATTTACAATTAACCAAAGCTAATCATATGCAAACGACAACTATCAACAACTTCTCCCTAGAGGGATTAATTATTGACATCGCAATAATTATATTTCAAACTATTTGCGCATTTGTTATGAAATAACCTAAACACCTGTGTGCTTAGCAGTAACGTATAAAACGTGTTATCCTGCCCATCCATGCACTACACAGCGCAAAATTAGATAATTTTATTGCTGAAACAATCAAAAGGATTATATTTTCAAAATCCCTTGCCTTTTTCCATATTTCTATCCAATAATTAAGCGGCTCTTACACATCAACCCCATTTTTTAACCCGCACAAACCACATATCCTCCGCCAATCATATACTCACACCACCCATGCCCACCCCCCACGTCCCCACTTTCCAAGCCTTAATAACCACACCCTTTCAAGGCACTACCAACGCCATGTACTGGAAGCGGGAACTACTGGGCGACTTTGCGGAGATAGTGGCCAAGATACCACCGGAGGGGGATATAACCGTAGTGGAACGGGAGCAACTGCTGTCGCTGGACCTCAGCGCGCAGGGGCAACTGGCCCGCGAAGTGATTTTAAGCGACTGGGAACTGTTGGAAGCACACGGCGCATCGCCCGTACTGAACGTTATCAAACACTACGATAGGGACGAGGATTTTCCGTTTTTCCCGACCGATGTGTATTCTTTCCATGTGGACCGCTCGCCCGTAGCAACCGACACTTTTTTATGTACCTACCACGGCGAACCGAGTGAAATACTGCCCAACGAGCAGTGCGTGCAGAAAGTGTTGGTGCCCGAGATATGCGCCGAGCTTAAAAAGCTATATGATGGGCCGGAAGCGGGTTTCGAGGCGTTTTTGACGGAGTATTTTTTCGATTTACACTATCAACCCAAACCAGGTGCGCAGCCTATCAATTTGGGACTGGGCAACTTATGGCGTTTGGCGGTCGATCATCCGGAAAGCCCCGTGCTCCCCTGTGTTCACCGCGCCCCAACAGAAAAAGCCGGGCAGCCACGGTTGCTGATGATTTGTTGAGCGGAGTGCTCCAATTGCAACTCGCAACTATTTACTATTTCACTCATCCAAAACCCGGCTATACGTTTTCCGGGGGCCATCAACGGGCGTGTTGTCAATCGTCAACGTATTGCACGTGGCACTATCGAGCGTTACATGGCCGTTCACTACCCCCGAAGTAAGCCAAGTATCGTTGAGGCTGTAAGCTGTCGTCGTTTTTTGGTTTTGGTAGTCCACCACAATGAGGCTGTCTCCTTTAAACTCCAACGTTTCCCGCTCCGTATCGGTAGGCGGATGGGTTTCGTTGGTCCACGGGTTGAAAACCTCCTCCAGTTGCCAACTGCCTTGTATGCGCTTTCCCAAGCTTAGGGAGGAGGCGCAGTTACCCGCTTTTTTCTCGCAGGCGGTAAACATAACGCCAACTGCCAACAATAGAGCCATCAAAACATTCCGTTTCATACCTTGGGGTTTATGGTAAAACGCAGGCGATAGCAATCGGGTTGCCTCGATGCTTTTAGTGTACTCAAAGCACCTTGCAAATTTTCTGCCTACATGGCAGGGTTTTGCAATATTCCATATTTTAGTTGCCCAAACTTACCTTCCCAATTATGAAAACCGCCATTCTCGCCAGCGTTATATTGTTCGCAAACCTATGGGCACTGGCTTCGCCCACCAAAGACTCGTGGAGTGATATATTGGTGCGTACCTTAAACCAACATGCCTACAAAGGCAAAACCGTGGAGGTGTTGGACTGCCCAGAGGAGAAAAGGACCGTTACGCACGACCAAACCCTGCTTTTTTCATATAACACGGGGCAGAACCTGCTGCTATTGGAGGCCAAAACCAATACCACCGTCGAGATACTGGACAAGCAGACCGGGAAAAGCACGAGCAGACCATTCGCTAAGAATTATAAAGCCACCATACCGCTACAATATTTGGTAGGTTTGGGCAGGATAGATGAATTTTTGGAAGACGGCTGTACTTGGGACGGGCCAGTGGAAACCATGTTCTCCACCAACTGCAATTGCATCGAAATAACCCACAGCGATGGTAAGGTGGTGAAAGATCAACGCCTGACA
>CAYYZT010000307.1:0-4528 GCA_964476015.1 uncultured Chitinophaga sp. | reverse complement strand
GCCGACAATCTGAAGGCGCAGCAGCAGTACTTCTTCACTAGGTTCAGTAGAACGTTTGCTGGCAGGCTTCAGGTTGAACTGGCGTTGAGCCTGAACCTGTTCGGCTACCGTTACCAAAACATTTACCCCGTTGCGGCGGATGCATACAAGCACCTCGGTTTCAAGCCGCAGTGGATGCCACGGGCGGGCGTTTCGTATATGCTGTGGGACAACCTCTACGCCCGTGCCAGCGTTAGCCGCGGCTACTCCCCGCCCACGCTGGCGGAAGTGCGGCCGAGCACCAATATCATCAGTGCGGATTTGCAGGCCGAGCATGGTTGGAACTACGAATGGGGGTTTGTATATAGGTTTATGAAGATGCCGGTAGAATTGTTCAGCTTACGGCCCACTGCATACCACTTTAGGCTGGACGATGCCATTGTGCGCCGCGAAGATGTAAACGGTGCGGAGTATTTCGTGAACGCGGGCGGCACCAGCCAGTGGGGGCTAGAACTTTCGGCAAACATTAACCTTAACCCTCGGCACACCAAGGTGGTGAAACAACTCACGCTATCGCCGGCTTATACCTACCAGCATTTTAAGTTCCGCGATTACCGCTTGGGGGCGGAGGATTATTCGGGCAACTGGCTCACGGGCGTGCCGAGGCATATAGCCACGGCGGTATTGGTTTGCAATATCCTGCACAGGCTGGAAATCAATATCGCCTACAATTATACTTCCGCCATACCGCTTAAAGATACCAACGAAGTGTATGCGGGGGAGTACCATCTGTTGCAGGCCCGCGTGGCTTATACGCTGCCCATCAAAAAGCGGGAATTGGTGCTATACGTATCCGGCGACAACCTGCTGAACCAACGGTACAGCCTCGGCAACGACATCAATGCTTTCGGAGGGCGGTATTACAACCCCGCGCCGACCGTAAATTTTTTGGGCGGGGTAAAGCTGAGGATATAAAAAAAGCGGGCAGCAACCTAGTTGCCGTCCGCTTTTGGGATTAAAACGCAAATCGTTAAAAAAACTGGGTTAATTCGCCATGCCGGCCAGCTTGTGCTGCAAGCTATACCGCATGATGTTTTTGATGATGTCGGTGCTGGGACGTTTCCATGCCGTATCCAAAAATTGCTTCACTTGTTCCAATCGTTCCATTTCTTCCCGTATTTCTGGGCTGGTTTCGCATACTTCAGTGATGGCCTGGTTTTCAGTCACCCCCGTCTCACCATAAACTTTGCGTATTAAATCTTCGTGGGTAAAAATTTCTTGCATAGGCAATCTTTGTTTGTTGTTTTTATACTCTTAAAACGCCGCAAAAGATGCCTTATTATGCCAAAGAGGGAAAAATTGTCTTAAAAAATTGACTTTTAACATTAGGGTGTCGCAAGCTAGCGTAAAGGCTAAGGATGGACTGAAAACAAAAAAGCCTTTCAGCAATAACTGAAAGGCTTTTTTGTTCCAAGTGGTGCGAGACGGGATCGAACCGCCGACACAGGGATTTTCAGTCCCTTGCTCTACCATCTGAGCTACCGCACCATTTAAGAGAGCACAAAGGTAAGGTGGTTTGGGCGTATTTGCAATTATTGAGACATTTTTTTGATAAAGCCTTACCGAAAGTTAAAGGCTAGCAGGAAAAAGGGCCAGTGTTTAAGAGGTTTCATTGCACAACAATATTGTGTTTTGCTTGTGCCGCCCGGCTCCAAAAAATAGCGAGATACTATTTCGGCAGTTCTATCAAGTATTTTTTGCGGGCAGTGTTGGTCAGCTTCTCGCTCCTAAGCCAAGGGTTGGAAAGTTTTAGCATTTTGTAGTTGCTGCCCTGCTCAATGGCAAAGGCGGCCAAATCGTTTATGGTGGTATCTACCGCCACGGTGCGGGTGGCTATGGGTTCGTACATATCTTCTTTCTGTACATAAAAGCCATACTCTTGCGGGGTTTGGAAAATTTCTTTGAGGGCGATGATACGGAACACGTAGCGAGAGGTTTCCTCGTTGAGGTACAAGTCGAAATAGCTGGCCATCTTTTGCCTCTCCATTACCTTGCGTAAGCCATTGTGCCCCATGTTGTAGGCGGCGGCGGCCAAGGCCCAGCTACCAAACTCTGCTTTGGTTTGCTTGAGGTATTTGCAAGCGGCGCGGGTCGATTTTTCCAAGTGGAACCGCTCGTCCACCTCTTCGTTCACCTCCAAGCCGAAGTTTTTGCCCGTGCCTTCCAAAAACTGCCACACGCCGCTGGCCTTACTGGGCGAAACCACGTTTTTAAGGCCGCTTTCGGCCAAGGCTAGGTATTTAAAATCGTCGGGCACGCCTTCTTCCTTCAATATCTTCTCTATTAGGGGAAAAAAGCGGTTCTTCAGCTTAAACATGCTCAACGAGTTGGAATGCCAGTAGGCATTCACGTTCAGTTCGCGGTCAAGCCTTTCCTTTACATCGAAAATATCCAAGGGCACCACCTCTCCGGCAAAATCGACGTGCTTGGGCAGTTTGGCCGGCAGTATTTTAATGGTAACGGGGCCGGGTTTTACATCGTCCAGCATACTGGCGGCGGTGGCTTCGCTGCTATTGATGCTGGAAGCGAAAACAAAACCGAGCAATACGATATTTATTACTATTAAAGCGATGGAGATGGGTTGTTTCATTTGGCCGAGGGTTTAGCTGGTCCGTTTATAAATGGGCACCGTGGAGCAAGGTTCGCCGTACATCAGGCTCTTTACCACCGGCAGCAGCTTGGCACTGATGGCCAAATAGGCTTCGGCGGGTATGTCGCGTTCGCCGCAGCCTTTTACCACCACCCTTGCACCAACGTAATTTTGGGTATCGATATTTTCAATGGCTTCACTGAGCAGGGCGTTCTCCACCGCTTCTTTTGTGCCGAATTTTACCTTGCCGGCCACTGGTTGCAAATAACTGGCTAGTAGCATGTAGGCCCATTTGGGTATAAGGGCATCGCCAGAGCAATGCACGGCCACTATCTTCTGGCTATATGGCTGCCAATCGGTTTGTTTCAGGGCTTCGCGAAAAGGCTTTTCCATAAGTACCAAGCCCTGCACCAAGAAAGGTTTGATATCCAGTTCCACTATTTCCGCTCTCGGCAGCAAATCGGCCAGGTCCAGCGTTAGCAGCCCGCTATCGGCTATGCGGTTTATTAAAGGTGTTTCTTGCATGGTTTTACAAAATAAGCCCCTTATTAATGCGAAAAGGCAGCAGTGCGCCGCCTTTTCGATATTACAAACCGCGCGAGGGCGGCATTAGGTTCAATACTATCAATAAAACTTATAACGGTCATCTACCACATCGGCCAGCTTTTGCAGGGCATTAAAGTAGCTGCCCTCTATTTGGCTGCGCAAAGTCATTGACATCATTTGCTTCTCAAAGCTCAAAGCGTCTTCGGCTACGTTGGCGGGGTTTTTGGCCGTTACCTTTATTACGTAAATGCCGTTTTTACCGGTGATAGGCCCACTTACCTGTCCTTGCTCCAAGCCCAGCGCAGCGCCAGCCACGGCGGGTTCGGCGCCAGAGCCTAGGGTGTTGTTGTTCAGGTTCAGGTTTTGGGCCATGTTTACGTTAGTGCCGTTTTTATTGGCGATGCTGTTCAAGTCCTTGTCGGCACCTATCTTGCCTTTCAACAGTTCGGCTTTCTTCTCCAGCTTCACGGCCGCTTCCAGTTGGTTGCGAACTTGGTCAACCGTTGGTTTGCCGCCTTCGCTCACTTCCTTCACCATGGCCACCACATATTTGCCGTTAAGCACTTGCGGAGACAATACGGTGCCCGGCTGTGAGTTGTAGGCAGCTTTGATCAATTCGCGTGCGCCGCCTAGGCCCGGAACAATGTTATCGCTCTTTTTAAGCCTTGGGCTTTGCACCGGGCTCACGCCTTGTGCCTTGGCAAAGGCTTCGCCGGTGTTGTGGCTGTTGTAAAACTCGTTTGCCTTGTCGTAGTACTCCCTTTCGGTGTTTCGGCCCGGGGTAATGGGTTTGCTCAATATGGCAACTTTTACGGCAGCTTTGGTAGGCACGGCGGTGCTTACGTAGGCAATCTGTATCAAGCCGGTATTGTCGAAATACAATACGGCCTCGCCTTGTTTGCGACGGTACAGCACTTGGTCTTGCACGTATTCAGAAACCACTTCGGTAGGGCCGGGCTTTACCCAGCCTATTACACCGCCCTTGGCTTTGGTGGCCGAATCGGTGCTGTAAGTGTTCAATACTTCGGCAAACTTGAGCGTACCGGCATTGATTTGTTTTACTAGCGTGTCGGCAATTTTGGTAAGGCTGTCGAACTCGGCTTGGCTGGTGGCGGTAAAAGAAACGCTGGCCACCTCAACGGAATCGGCCAACATTTTGCGGTCGATCAATTTGGCCACCTTGTATTGTCCGTTCTCCAAGTATGGGCCTACGTAGGTCATGGTATCCATGGTAAAGAAGGTATCCACCATGCCTGAGGTGATTTCTTCTTTGGTGAGGTATGCGCCCGTGTAAGGGGTGGCAGAGTTGCGCACCACAAAAGTGGAATCGTTTTTGGATTCTTTGAACAGGCC
>CAYYZT010000306.1:0-4535 GCA_964476015.1 uncultured Chitinophaga sp. | reverse complement strand
GTACCATTGAGGAGCAAGGTACTTCAGAAGACTTGGGTTTTGAGCTGTTCTTGAGCGTAATCAACGCTGGCGAACCTTGCCCACTGCCTTCGGTAACTTTGGCCAATGGCCCGGTGTTTTCTTGCCCCGGCCAAGGTGCCCCTATCCAACTTAGCGTGGATACCGGCGGTGCGTTTGCGCCTTTCACCTATGAGTGGAGCCCTGCCACCGGCCTTAGCGATGCCAACATTGCCAACCCTGTAGCTACCGTAACTGCCACTACCATCTATACCGTTACCGTTACCGATGCCAACGGCTTTGAGTTTACCACTACCGTAGAGGTTGGTGTGGACAACACCCCTGCCCCCGATGCCGATTTCAACTTTGTAGTTACGGGCAGCCAAGTAGTATTTACCAACCTGTCTTCCAACGGTACCAGCGTAAGTTGGAACTTTGGCAACGGCAGCAACAGCGTTTTGGCCAACCCAACCTTTACCTACGACAGCATTGCCGACTACGAGGTTACTTTGATTGTAAACAACAACTGTGGTGCCGATACCATTACCAAAACCGTTACCACTACTGGCATCAGCAACATTTTGGGCCAAGAGTTAAGCGTAAATGTATTCCCTAACCCTACCAAGGGCATCTTCACGGTATCGCTCAACGGTGTTGCCGCTACTGCCGCCGAGGTAATGGTTTATGACCTGCAGGGCCGCAAAATCAATACTGCTATGTTGCAGAGCAATGGTTTTACCATGAATGCCGTGCTAGATCTTTCTACCACTGGTAGCGGTATCTACATCGTTAAAATATTGAGCGGTGGCCAAACCTCCACGCACAAACTGGTAGTGCACTAATCCATTTTTTGAACCACAATAACCTAACAACCAACTATTATGAATTTCATTAAATCCCTAATGGGCGTAGCGGTGGTGTTTTTGGCGTATGGTGCCCATGCTCAATGCCCGGGCTGTGTGATACAAACCGCCAGCTGCCCTGCTAGCAACCAAGAGGTGCAGCTTTGCAGTGCCAATGCTTTTACGGCTACCGCTGGCGATACGTTTGCCGAAACGGTAACGTTTGCCTTGCCCGTATCCATGGTTATTCGCCAAGGCGACCCTATTCCGTTCATTCCTATTCCTTTCCCTGGCGGCTCTCCTTTCGATATCAACATCTTTATCGATAGCATTAAGCTTAACTCGGTAACGGGCCTGCCCACTGGCTTGTCATGGGAAAGCGACTCGGCGGCCAACGGCAACCTGTATTTCTCGTATGTTTACCAATATGGCTGTTTGAACCTTTGCGGTGATATAGCTTGCGGAACCACGGGCACCTTCAACGTTGCCGCCAACTTTAGTTGGACCACTACCTATTCTACTTCCGACCCCAACTTCCAGATGATTCTGAATCAGTTTATGGGTTCGGGCCAAGCCAGCAACGGAAGTGTTAATTTAACCCTCACCGTTGACCCTAGCACCAATTTGGTACTAGACCTTACCACGCCCAACACCACTACGGTTATCGACTCTGGCGAAACCATTACCTTGAATGCTACTACAGGTTTCGATACTTACTTGTGGTCTTCTGGCCAAACTACCGAAACCATAACCGTAAGCCCTGCCGATACTACCACATATGTAGTGACCGTAACGGACAATTATGGTTGCGAGCAAGTAGGTAGTATGGAAGTACAGGTACTGGCCGTGGAAGATTCCATCCCTACGGACACTACCGATACTACCGGCATTACCATCATCGGCTACAACGACGTGCGTTTGCAGGTTTACCCTAACCCCAACCAAGGTTCGTTTACCGTGGAAGTGGCCCAGCAAACCGATGTGAAAGCCATCGAGATTTTGGACATCACCGGCAAGCGGGTATGGCACCAAACCACTTTGGCCCCTAACAATGTAATTACTTTGGAAAATGCCAAAGGATTGTACATTGTAAAAGTGACCACTGCCAATGGCCTGCTTACACGCAAGTTGCTTATACACTAACAAACCATTTGAAAACTGATTGACGTTATGAAAACAATAAAAGTCTTTGGTCTTTTCTTGGTGTGCCTGTTTGGTATGCAAAACATGGCGCATGCGCAACGCGGCATCGGGTGCAATGTTGATTCAACTTGTACCGGCACGTTTGCCAACGTATGCCCCAGCACGTTTGCACCAGCCACTGCGGGCGTGTTCTACTCCCAACAGATTACCTTCTATTTTCCTGATTCTACCAGCTTTACCGTACCCAGTTGGGTACCCATCTTGGGCGGGCAAGTGGTTCAGGCAAGGGTAAACTCGGTTGAGGTAAGCATTAACGACCTGCCAACGGGCCTCAACTATAGCTGCAACAACGCCAACTGTACATTTACGGTTACTGGTGCTGGCGGTAGCCGCTACGGCTGCGCCGTGGTTTATGGCACTCCTTGCGACCCATCGGGCAATTACGATGTAGAGGTGGAGTTTAACGCCAATATCTCCGTAGCTAGTTTCCCGTTCTCGGTGCCTATCCCTATCCCGGTGGAAATGGACATCCAAGGCAACTTGCCGCAGCTTAACATTACTTCCATTACCAACTACTTGTGCCCTACCGGCCCGGGTAGCACCATTGATTTGGAAGCAAGTGCTGGTTTTGTGAGCTATCTTTGGAGCAATGGCGATGCCGATTCCCTTACTACGGTAAATGCCGTGGGCGAATACTTCGTATCGGCCACGCACGGCAATGGCTGTACCCTGAGCGACTCCATAGAAATTGTGAACCTGAACGCAACAGCTAGCAACGATACCGTTATCTGTGCCAATACCTTCTTTGAGTTGAGTGCTAGCGGCGGCGATGTGTTTAGCTGGAGCCCTTCGGCCTTGGTAAGCGACCGTTTTGTCAACGATCCGTTGATTCTTCGTGGATTAACCGCCGACCAGACTTTCCAAGTGGTTGTTTCCAACGGTTTTTGTTCCGATACCGCTACCGTGGAAATTACCATCGACAATACTTGCGGTTTGGGTATTTGCAGCCGTTGTACGCTGGATACCGTAGGTTGCGGCGGCACCATGCCTGCCGTGTGCCAGCAGTTGCCTACCGCTATTGCCGGTGAAGCCTACGAGGAGTCTTTCTCTTTCTACTTCCCTGGGGTATTCGACTTGAAAGCCATGTTGCCACAGAGCGTGAAAGACCTCATCCAAAGCCAAGGCGGTGTTATCGGTATTGATACTAACGACCTACCTGCTTTCCCCGTAAATGAGTTCTACATCGAACTGGCCGATCTACCGCAAGGGTTTTCTTGGGAGAGCGACCAATCGGGCAACGGAAACTTCTATTTCCCCAATAAGCATGCTAGTGCCCAATTTGGTTGCGTTACCCTTTGTGGCAATAGCTGCGATGTAGCGGGCGAATATCTTGACTTCATGATTTTTGCCGAAGCCCCATCAAACATCCTGAACATACTTAACCTGATTGGCCCGTTCTTGGGCGGTTCCCTGCCTATTTCGGTACAAGGTAACTATCTGGGTATTCCGGTGCCGATTACCTCGCTTACTTTTGAGTATGAAACGCCGCTTGCTATTACCCCTAGCGGCAGTACTGCAATTGAGGAAGGCGATACCTTGACCCTTACCGCCAACGGTGGTTTCACGGATTATGTTTGGAGCACTGGCGAAACTTCTGCCAGTATTGAAGTAACCGAGCCGGGCACCTATACTTTGAGCGCAACCGATGCCAATGGTTGCGAACAGGTACAGGAAATTGAGGTAACGTTGTTCAACTCCGTGGCTGATTTGGGTGCTTTTGAGAAGAGCCTGAACATCTTCCCGAACCCGAATGCGGGCAGTTTCAACGTAAACTTCACTTTGAAGGACAACCAAAACGTAACCGTGGAGGTAATCAACCTGCAAGGCCAAGTGGTAAATACGCTGAACCTAAACGGCCAAACCGGCAGCAACGTGTTGCCAGTAAGCACGAACGTGAGTAGCGGTATCTACTTCGTTAAAATACAAACCGTTGACGGAAGCGTTACCCGTCGCGTATCCGTTAACTAACAAGTTCGGAGCATAAAACGAAATCGGCCCCACGAGAAATTGTGGGGCCGATTTCGTTTTATGACTATTGTGTAGTGTGAATCTTTAGTCGGCAGTAAGCTCGTTTACCACAATCTGTAAAATCTCGAAAGCGGTCTCGGCCATTCGGTTCTCTTTGTCGAGGGTAGGGTTCACTTCGGTTACCTCAAAGGCGCAAACCCGGTCATCTTCCACCAAATTAAGCACCAACTGTTTCAGGTCGCGCTCGCTAATGCCGTTGGGCACTGGCGTTCCCGTGCCTTTGGATACTTTAGGGTCGATGCTGTCCATGTCCAGCGAAACATAGATAAGGTCACATGCCCGCAGGTGTTTAAACACTTGCAGCGTAACCTTCTCGACCCCATGTTTTTTGAGGTCTTTTACCGTAATTTTCTTGATGCGGTGTTTGGCGATAAGGGAGTTTTCCTGTGGTTCGGTATCGCGTAGGCCGATAAACACCAAGTGCTCCGGCTTAATGACAGGAGAAACGCCCGCCACGTTTTTCAG
>CAYYZT010000305.1:4253-4538 GCA_964476015.1 uncultured Chitinophaga sp. | reverse complement strand
CGCCCCGCAGAACACCACGCCTTGGGCAACGGTAATAAACAGCCAAGCTACAATGGCCAAGCACATAAAAAATACCACTTTGCGGCTGGTTTGTTGCCGCTCGTTCAACACCTCGGTCTGTAATACTGGCTTATTCATAACAATCTGGTTTTAATGGTTGGTCAACTATCTTAGGCAAAGACAGTGCCCCTACACATCTGCCGTATCATATTGTTAGTAATAAGATTTAACCTATCTCCGCACAAGCTACAATAAGCTGACAATCAACAACTTAATATCAAATCA
>CAYYZT010000305.1:269-4243 GCA_964476015.1 uncultured Chitinophaga sp. | reverse complement strand
GTGAGGCAAATTGAGACGGAGAACTTTCACCGGATGGAGAAGACCAACCTGCTGGTGGATCGTCTCTTCTGATATCGAAAAAGTAACTTCCTCTTGTGCTAAATTACACATAATATCAAATCAATCAATATACAACTTTCAAAAACCATTGAAAATCAATTGGTTTGGGGAAAAGTGGGGAAAACTGGACCATGGACGATAGACTATAGACCACAATCTATTTCTGCGAGCATTAGGATATTTAACGCCTAATCATATTCCTGTCCATGGTCTCTCGTCCATAGTCCATCGTCCAAACAATTTTCCTATTTTTGAACGCATGAAGCACTTGGTAGCCCCCTCTATCCTCTCGGCCAACTTTGCTTGGCTGGGCCGCGACATTGAGATGCTGAACGAAAGCGAGGCCGACTGGATACACGTGGATGTGATGGATGGCCGTTTTGTGCCGAATATCTCTTTCGGCATCACGGTACTGAAAGACATTGCCCCGCTGGCCAAGAAGTTTTTGGACGTACACTTAATGATAGAGCAGCCCGAAAACTACATCCACGCTTTCCACAAGGCCGGAGCGCAGCAACTCTCCATCCATATAGAGGCTTGCGTACACCTGCACGGCGCCATACAGCAGATAAAAGCCACAGGCATGAAAGCGGGCGTGGCCATCAACCCGCACACGCCCATTAGTGCCTTGGAGGAGATATTGCCCGATATTGACGTGGTATGCCTGATGGGCGTAAACCCCGGTTTCGGCGGGCAAAAGTTTATACACGGCACGCTGGGCAAAATAGCCAAGCTAAAGCAGTTGATAGCCGAAACCGGCTCGAAAGCTTTGATAAACATCGATGGCGGGGTAGACCTTAACAATGCTGCTACCATCGTAAATGCCGGGGCCGACGTAATAGTTGCCGGAAGTGCCGTTTTCGGCGCACCCGACCCTAAGGAGATGATTAGCCGACTGAAAAATTTACAGACAAATACCAAGTTCGCCTGAAATACGTTAATGCCTTGATGTTTCGACACGCAACCACGCTAGCCTTCTGTTTTCTGTTCGGCATAGGCCCACTACTGGCCCAAGGACTTGCCAGTATATCGGGCACCGTTTATGGCGAAAACAACGAGCCGTTGTACGATGCCAAGGTGTTTTTCCGTATAGATGGCAACGCTTACGGCTCAGGCACCAACGCACAGGGCCAATACCAAGTGAGCATACCGGCCAACACGCCCATACAGCTTATTTATAACTACTTGGGCTACCAGCCCGATACCGTACTGCTGAACCTAGCCACCAACGAAAGACGGCAGATAAACATATCGCTCAAGCCCGGCATCCATTTGGAAGGCGTAGTTATCAAGCCCAAGTATGAGGCGGTAGATAAAGGCGACGATAAAATCATTCCGGGCCAAGTAACGCTATCCACCAAAAGCATCGACTTTATACCCAACGCCGCCGGCGACGATATTATCGGCTTGCTCAAATCGCAGGCCCCTATTACCAGCAGCAACGAGTTGAGCACCACGTATAGCGTGCGCGGCGGCAATTATGACGAGAACTTGGTGTACGTGAACCGTTTCGAGGTGTACCGCCCGTTCCTTATCCGTAGCGGCCAGCAAGAAGGCTTGAGCTTTGCCAACCCCTACATGGCCGATTCGCTGCTGTTTTCCGCGGGCGGTTTCTCTGCCAACTACAGCGACAAGATGGCCTCCGTGCTGAGCGTGTGGTACAAGCAGCCCGATTCGCTCACAGCCTCGCTGGGTATCGGCCTGTTGGGCGGCAGCATGCACTTGGGCGGTGCCATTCGCAACAAGCAGCAGGAAAAGAAGTTTACCTACCTGCTGGGCGTGCGCTACAAGAGCAACCAGTACATCCTGAAGAGTTTGGAAACACAGGGGCAATACAACCCTTCATTTTTGGATTTGCAGGGATTTTTCACCTACACCTTCAACGATAAATGGCGGTTGGAGTACATTACCAACTATGCCCGCAACCGCTTCGTGTTCAAACCCGTGGACAGGGAAACCACCTTTGGCGTGGTGAACCAAGTGTTGCGCCTCAACATCTACTTCGACGGGCAGGAAAACGACTCGTACCAAACCTACATGAACGGCCTCGCCCTCATCCAAAAGCCCAAATGGAACATAGAATTGCGCTGGATGGCCTCGGCCTATGTGTCGCAAGAGAACGAGAAATTCGACATACTGGGTGAATACTTTATCGGCGAGGTGGAGAACGACCTCGGCGACGAGGATTTCGGACAAGTGCGATATAGCCTCGGCGTGGGCGGACTGCAAAACTTTGCCCGCAACCAACTGGATTGGATAGTGGCCAATGCCGAGCACCAAGGCACCAGCATACTGGGCCGCCATACGCTGGATTGGGGCGTAAAGTACCAGCGCGAGATAATCCACGACAAGATAAACGAATGGGAGCGGGTGGACAGTGCCGGATACTCCGTGCCCTATGCCAGCAACGACGTGGTGGTGGACTATGTGCTGAAAACCAAGTTCGACATGAGCTCCAACCGCGTGAGCGGTTACTTGATGGATACCTGGATGATTGACGAGGGCCGGGCCATCCGTTTTAATTACGGGGTGCGTTTTACTTGGTGGGATGTGAACAAGGAGTTTATCGTAAGCCCACGGGCGCAAATTTCCTATCGCCCCGATTTGAAAAACAAAAACCGGGAACTGATTATCACCGCCGCATCGGGGCTATACGCACAACCGCCTTTCTACCGCGAAATGCGCAACCTGCAAGGCGTGGTGAACACGGATTTGCAAGCCCAAAAATCGGTGCATGCGCTGTTGGGGCTTAATTATGGATTCAAGCTTTTTAAGCGCGATTTCCGCTTCAATACCGAGCTTTATTATAAATACCTGTACGATTTGGTGCCGTATGAGTTCGACAACGTGCTCATCCGCTACACGGGCCGCAACAGTGCCACCGGCTACGTGGCCGGGGTGGATTTACGCCTTAGCGGCGAACTGGTGGAAGATGCCGAATCGTACATCAGCATGAGCATCCTCAGCACGCAGGAAAACATAGCGGGCGATTTTTACGACGTGTACTTGGATGCGGAAGGCAACCCCGTGGTGGCCAACTCGCCCAATGCGGTAGGCTCTGAACGCCGCTATCCGGGCTACATCCCCCGCCCTACCGACCAGCGCGTGATGTTCAACATGTTTTTCCAAGATTACCTGCCGAAGAACAAAAACTTCAAGATGCACCTCAACCTGGTGTTCGCCAGCGGACTGCCTTTCGGCCCGCCCGACGACGAGCGCTACCGCGACACCTTGCGCATACCGCCTTACCGCAGGGTGGATATTGGTTTCAGCGCACAGCTATACAGCCGCGATCGCCGCATCAAAAACAAGGATTACAAACCCCACGGTTTCGGCGGGGCGTTCGAAAACATCTGGGCCACGCTGGAGGTGTACAACCTGCTCGGCATCAACAACACCATCTCTTACCTTTGGGTAAAAGACCTTTACAACACCACCTACGCCGTGCCCAATTACCTTACGGCAAGGCTATTTAATTTGAGGGTGGTGTTTAAGTTCAGCTGATTAGGATTTACGGGATTACAGGATTAGTGGATTTTTTATGGCCTACGGGTTTGAAGCCACGGGTATTTGCATATTAATTTCCCATTCTCGCCACGGAATCGTAGATTGTGGCAACAACCCATAACTCATAACCCGTAACCCGTAACTAAAAATGCACTACACCGAACCCATGCTGCGCGACAACGCGCTACAAGGCAAAACCATCCTCGTTACCGGCGGCGGCACCGGATTGGGCCGCTCCATGAGCACTTATTTCCTGAAACTGGGCGCCAACGTTATCATTACCAGTCGCAAGGTGGATGTGATAGAGGCCACCGCCCGCGAAATGGAGGCCGAAACGGGCGGCAAGGTATTGGCCTTGGCATCCGACGTGCGCAACTATGAGCAGGTGGAGCCGGTAATCAACCAAG
>CAYYZT010000305.1:0-259 GCA_964476015.1 uncultured Chitinophaga sp. | reverse complement strand
GAGCACTTCGGCCGCATCGATGCGCTGGTGAACAACGCGGCGGGCAACTTCATCAGCCCTACAGAAAGGCTTTCGCACCGGGCGTTTGAGTCCGTTATCGGCATCGTGTTGCAGGGCAGCATCAACAATACTTTGGCCTTGGGCAAAAAGTGGATTGCCGAAGAACAGCCCGGCAACGTGCTGAGCATCGTAACCACTTATGCTTGGACGGGTTCTGGATATGTAGTACCCTCCGCAACCGCAAAAGCTGGCGTACTGG
>CAYYZT010000304.1:0-4577 GCA_964476015.1 uncultured Chitinophaga sp. | reverse complement strand
CGCACCGGTCGTGCTGCCGCTGGCGTTGAACGAGCACGCCAGCTGCGTGCAGCTGGACGTGAACGAGGCGACCGGGGCCGCTGGCGCGGTCGGGTTGACGACCGTCTGGGCACTCCCCGTCGCGCCCTGGTTGTCGGTCACGGTGAGGTTCACGGTGTACGACGTGGCATTGGTGAAGGTGTGGTTCACGATGCCCGGCGCACCAGTACCCGTGACGTTCGTGGTGCCGTCACCGAAGTTCCAGACGTAGTTCGCGATCGAGCCGTCGGGGTCGTTCGAGCCAGCACCGTTGAACGTGCAGGTCATGCCCGAGCACGAGGCCGTGAACGATGCCACGGGGGTCTGGTTGGGCGGCGGCGTCCCTGGTCCGGGTGCCATGAAGACGGCCCGGGCACGCCAGTCGAGCGTGCTCACGACGGTTGCGCTGCCGCTCACCCCGGACGGCCCGAACGCGATGCGCGACAGGTTCCCGTTGCTCGAGCTCGCGTAGTACAGGTTGTTGCCGGAGATCAGTAGCGCGCGGGCGCCGCCGATCGCGTTCGTCCCGGACACGGTCACCGTGGTCTCACCGACGATGCCGCTTTCGGGGCTGAAGCTGCGGTAGAAGAGCCCGTTCTGGTTCGACAGGGTGTAGTACAGGCGGCCGTTGGCGTAGGCCAAGGCGTTGACGTTGTTGAGCTGCCCGTAGAGGGACGGCGACACGCCGCAGTAGACACTCGTCCCGGAGCCTGTCGAGACGGGGCACCAGTACGGGTCGTGGTAGGGATCGAGTGCCTGGTTGGAGCCATAGCTCGTACCGTCGAACGTCCGGCGGTGGAGCAGGCCGTCGGTCGACCCGTAGTAGAGCATGTTGTCGATCTGCACCGCCCCGCGCACGGTCCGGAATTTATCAGGTGGAAAACCGCCGAGTCGATCGGCATTTTTGAAGTACCGCTCTTGGCACGGCTTGACGGCGGGCCATTGCCCGTGGAGATACACATATCGTCCGCGGGAGATGGCGGCAGCGGCGAGGTTTGGGTATCGCACACGGTGCTCGACAGCTTCAAGCTCCCCGCGCTTGGCGTGGAAGGCTTGGAGTTTAGAAAGCCGGACGGCACCTCCAATAACGCCTTCACGGCCAACAGGGCCTGGCTGTTCGCATATTATTACTACGCCACGTTGCCGGAAGCGGACTACGTGCTCCATTACAGCGGGGAGGATTTGGCGGGGACGCAGATAGATGAGTCGAGGCTGAAGGCGCAGTTCTTCAACATGGACAGCCCAAATCCCAACTGGGGCCCGCTAACGGGCGTTGTGGACACCGCCGCGAACACGGTAACGGTGAGCGGTATCCGAGGGACCAAGGTATATTGGGCATTGGTGGACAGCACTTCCCCGAACTATATCCTGCCCTCGTTACGCGTATTGGTAACCGACCAAGATCCTGCCGTGGGAAATTCCGGCTCTATCGAGCTCTTCCCCTACGGGGGCGACGGCACGTACGGCATAGAGTGGTGGGATGCCACTTCCGCCAACCCTAGGACGGGCCTCAACGCGGGCACTTATGCCGTTACCGTGACGGACGGCGCGTCCGACACGTCGGGATCTGAAATCGAGGTGCTCTACCAAGTATTGTGCGAGGACACGGTGGCGGTGGCGACGTCGGGGAGCACTCTCTCAAGTAACCACTCCAGCGGTTCCTATGACGGGACCGCGGTATCGGCCAACTATTTGGGCAAGGGAGACGATGGCTACGTTAGCTTTACAAGCAAGGGGGGCTACACCACGGCCGATTTTTATTTTGGGCTATCGTCTGCCTCAAGGGGAAGTATGCTTGACTACGGCTTCCGTGTATCCCACAACTTCGTATCGATATATGAGGGCGGCGTTTTCAAGGGCAACGTCGGGGAATACGCGGGCAGCACGTTTTCGGTCGGCAGGGAAGGCAACAGTGTCAGGTACTATGCGAACGGTGCCGTCGTATGGGAGGTTTCCGCCTCACCAGACAAGGAGCTTGCCATTTATGCCGGGCTTGCCGGCCCCGCCAGCAGGATAGACAGTATCCGCGCATCCTTCGGTATCCCGTTCGGCGTTGTGGCCGAGGCAGGCACGGTTTCGCCAGCAACGGGGACCGGTGACATCAGCGTGACCGTTAAGGGCGGCGCGGCACCCTATGGCTTCCTGTGGAACGACGCGGCCGTTACGGACGACCGCACCGGCATCGCAGCGGGAACGTACTCAGTGACCGTAACCGACGACAACGGCCTCACCGTGGCCGCCACGGTACAACTGGGGCACGGCCTCACTTGGGCCAATCCTCTTGATATGGATACGACGGGCGGCGGCGTTGTTAAGACCACGGCGTCGGCCGCTTTTGATGCGGGGGCTTCGTCCGTGAATATACTGCCCGCTGGCTCCGACGGATACGCCGAGTACACGGTGTCCCAAACGGGCTATGTTGCCCTGCTTTTCGGCCTCTCGGAACGCGACATGGACGCGACGGAACACACGGTGGAGTTCGGTATCCTTCAAACGGGCGACCAAGCATACATCGTGGAAAGCGGCCGCAATGTCGGGACGGGGGCCACGGTCGCCCTGAACGACGTGCTGCGCATATCCAGGCAGGGAGACTCGATATATTATTACCTTAACGGCACCCGGCTCCACCGCTCGTGGACGGACGCCACCGAACAGTTGCTGGTGGACGTGAGCCTCGGCGAGGGCCAGCCCATGCTTACGGGCGTGTCGGCCAGCTTCGGCATACCGTTCGGGGCAATACTTACTACAGAGAACGCTTGGCCCACACAGTACGGGTCCGGCTCGGTGTCGGTGCTTGCAGTAGGCGGGGAACCGCCCTACACATATTTGTGGTCGACCGGGGAGACTACCACGACGATAGGTGTCGGTCCCGGCAGCTATTCCGTGACCGTGACCGATGCCACCAGTGCCACCGCGACATCGATCGCAACGGTGGCCAGCAAGGTATTGTGGGACGGGGTCGCGAACGCCTCCGTTACGGGCACTTCCCTCGCCAAAACCACTGGCTCCTACGGGTGGGACGGCGGCGCCTACTCGCTCAACTACCTGCCGAACGGGCAGGACGGGTACGTGTCCTTTACCGTGACGAGCACCGAGGTGCAGAACCAGCAGTTCTTCATCGGCCTTACCGATACGCCGAGCATCGACCATACCAAGATAAGCTACGCCCTCCACGTGAAGCAGGGGGGGCTGTACATATACGAGAACGGCCAGAACAGGGGTTTCTTCGGCAAACTGAACATCGGCGACGTGCCCAAGGTGGCCCGGGACGGCGACAGCGTGCGCTATTTCGTCAACGACGTAAATGTGCGCAACGTTCATACCATCGGCGGCAGCCTGTTCGTCGGTGCCAGCCTCGGGCGCAACCATCCCCGCATCTGGCACGTCTCGACGGACATCGACGGTATCCACGATCCCTTCACGCTCTATTGGGTGGGCGCGGGGGACAGCCTGTGGAACAATCCGGCCAACTGGTCGCATTATAGCGGCGGGGGCGGCGGGGCAGGCGTTCCCGACACGCTTTCAAAAGTAGTGTTCAACGGCGGCGGCGCGACCAACTGCGTGCTGCAAGGCGACGCTACGGTAAGGGAAGCGGTGCTGGACAGCAGCTTTGCCGCAATCCTCAAGCAAAACGGCCATGGCCTGGAAGTATCCGGAAGCCTTGTCCTGAACGGGGGCACCCTTGCCGTCGGCACCGGCGGCCTCGCGGTGGGCCGGAACCTCGTACAGGCCGGGGCCACGCTCACGGCGGGATCCGATACCGTCCGGGTGGACGGCGATTTCAGCTTCCTCGGCGGCACGTTCGAAGGCCAGACGGCGGACATATCCATATTGGGCACGCTGCGCCTTTCCGGCGGCGGCTTCGCTTCCACCTCGAACTACCTGCGCCTGTACTCAGATTTCACGGACACCAACGGCGTGTTCGCCCACGGCGGTGGTACCGTCCTGCTCCACGGAAGCCCGCGTATCAACCTGGTCGGCCCCGTTGCCACGCTCGAGCTTGCCGGCACCATATCGGCACATCTGGACGACACCCTAACCGTAGCCGCGGCACTGGTACTGAACAGCTCCAGGCTCTGGCTTGGCGGCAACGTCGTGGTGCTAGAAAACGGCTCCAACACGGCGTTGCAAGCGGATGCGCCCGGCGGGCTGGTGGCCATGCGGCAGGACATGGGCGAGAAGGTGGTATGGCATATCGGGGACGGCACGGGCAAGTACAGCGTGCCGTTCGTGGCCTCTTTCGGCCAGCCGGTGGGCATGGACGTGGACATCGACACGGCGGGAAGCGGCGACGGCTTCTTCGTGTTCGCCACGTACGCTACCGATGCCAGTTATTACCCCGTGAACAACCAGCCCTATCCCGACCCCGACATGGAAACGGTCTCGGCGGGCGGGCTTACCACCACATTCGCCGTCGACAGGTGGTGGCACATCGGCAGGCCGGGCTATACTTCCCCGCCCGCTTTTTCGGCGGACCTGCGGTATTCCGCTGCCGACCTCGGCGGCGGCAACACCATAGACGAGGACAGCCTCGTGCTGGCGCACTGGCTGGGCCTGCC
>CAYYZT010000303.1:0-4582 GCA_964476015.1 uncultured Chitinophaga sp. | reverse complement strand
CGATGGTGGCAGCTATACCGTAACGGGTACCAACGGCACCGGCATTGCCCGAAGGCAGCGGCAACTCGTTGAACACCACCACATCGGTATTGGTACAGCCGTTGCCGTTGGTACCCGTTACGGTATAGCTGCCACCATCGGTAACGGTAATGCTGGCCGTGCTTTGGCCACTGCTCCACGCATAAGTGGCAGCACCCGTGGCCGAAAGCGTAACCGCTTCGCCGCTACAAGCCGTGGTATCGTTGCTGGCCACTACGGCAGGCAGCAAGTTTACTATAACGGTTACTTGGTCTACCGTGCCGGGGCAGCCCAGCGCATCGGTAGCGGTAAGGCTATAGGTAATGGTGCTGGTAGGCGTAACGTTGATGGTTTGGGTGGTTTCGCCGTTGCTCCACTCCCAAGCCACACCGTTTTGGGCGGTGAGGGTGGCCGTTTCGCCCACGCAGATGGTATCGTCGGGTCCGGCATCGGTAGCAATGTTGCTAATGAAGGCCGTAACCGGGGCGGCAGGGCTGGTGCAGCCCGGGCGACGCACTACCCAATCAAAGAACCAATAGTAAGTAGAGCTTGAGGTAAGGTTAAAGCCCAGCTTACCGGCAGTAATCTGTATACCCAGCGTTTGCGGGATATATGGGTAGCTGGCACTGGTTTGAGTACCCAACTGCGACAGGCCGGAAGCTGCTTTTACGCCCACGCTATAGCGGCCTGGCTGTATCAGCCAGTTCACGCGTATTTGCACAGGGGTGGTTCCGTTGCCAGATACCGCGATAGCTTGGGTCGCGGCCACTTCTACGTTGCCATTGTTCAAATCGTAATAGGCAAGGGTAATGGTGCCCGTACCATTTGGATAAACGGTTACCGAATCGAGCAATAATGGTTCGCTCAACCCAAACTCGAGGCCCCAACCCGGCGTAACAATAATACCGCTGGTGCCAGTACCCGTACGGGCAGGTATGCCCGTGCGCTCTTTCACGCCTTGGTAGCCTACCGCATAGTAAGTAGCGGTAGCGGTAAGGGCAGGGGTAAAGAACACGTCGCCGCCGCCCACGGAGTTGGTAAGGCCGGCATCGGCAAACCACTCAATGTCGGCAAAGCCGGCCATGTTGGCGGTCAGCTCCAAGATGCTGCCCACACAGCCCGTATCGCCCACCGAAACAGGGGCTGCCGGTATTGGCTGCTGCGTAAGCGTAACGCTCAAGGTATCGTTTACCGGATATTGATCCGTAGCCAACAAGTGCTCCACAAAAATACGGAACGTGCCGCCCGCATAGCTGTTGAAAGTACCCACGGCAACGGTATCGTACGTAAGCGGGGCGATAGGCCCGGCATAGGTGGTAGAAACCGTTTGCGTGATGGCACCCGTTACATCGGCCCTTACCACAAAGTTGCCCTGTGGCTGCGTGCCTTGGTTGTAAAGCACCACGTTGATGGTGGTAGTGCTGTCGCCGCAAGTGTTATCCAAAGGCTCGATGATGCTGATTACTTGGATATTGCTGGTAAACGGCGTGTATTCGTCGGCACCTATATCCACGGCAGCACCCATCGGGCGGGCATCGCCATCAATATCCACGGTTACGCCCACGCTGTTATCGCCCTCGTCGTTGGCCAAAGTGCCCAGCAGGTGCAGGTCTTTGGCAGTAGCAAATACAGGGTCGCCGGTAATGGAGTTCTGGTTTAAGGTCGGAAACGCGGAAACCCATTGGGCCAAGGTACCATAATCATTGGCGGTAGCAGTACCACCGTAGCGGGCTATCACCACGCCATTAGAGTAATACAGGTTATAATCCAAGCTTACAAAGCTAGTGTTGGCTACCGGCATGGCATTGTCGAACGCAAAGCTGGTGCGACCGTAGAAGATGTTGTTGCGGATGTCATAACCGGTCGCGTTGCTCGCCATGCGCAAAGCTATGGTACCCACAACCGTGTTGTGGAACACGTCGATGCGCTCCGATGCATCCAACCACAAACCATAATCCGAAGGCGAGTGGAAGAAGTTGTTTACGATGCGCGAACGCCCAGCGCTCGAGGTGTTGCCATCGTTAATCTGTATGGCCACATCGGCACCATAAATGCGGTTGCCCGACACTTCGAAATAACCGTTCATATCGAACAATACCACCCCGTCGCCATTGGTGGCATCGCGCAGGCTATCCACATAGTTACCGGCCAGCAACACGCTGTCGGCATCATCCATATAGATACCTACGTTGTACGATTGCAGCACGGTGCTGTTGGTAATGCGGTTGCCGGTAAGCAAAATGCCGCTGGCACCTTCCAAACGGATACCGCCGTAGCCACCGCGAACGGTAACACTGTCAATCCACAGGTGGTTGGCGTTGTTGCCATCGCCCGTGGCCAACAGTTCCGAAGAAGAAGCCACGATGCCATAATTGGCCACGTTGGTGGTAAACTCATCGGTAAGCACCGTTACCTTGCGGATGGTGTTGTGGTTGGCCTCGTTCATCAACTGTATGCCAAAACCTTGGCCGAAGCTGGTAGTGCTCACGGTAAGGTCGCGCAGCGTTACCCAATCAGAGCCGTTCAACAGCAGCGTGGCAAACTTAACCGTACCGTTGTGGGTAAGGGTGTTGCCGTTGCCGTTGAAGGTTACGGTAGCGCTGGCGCTGGTGCCGGGGATAACGGGCAAGGTTACCTGCTCGTTGTAAGGGCCCGAACCCGCCACCACGTCAAACACCACGCTTCCCATAATACCGCAGCGCAAGGCACTGGCCGCCGCGCCGAACGATTGGAAGTTGGTGCCGCTTGCAGGGGCACCGGCGTTGATGGTATAACTACCGGCAGGCAATGCCATACAAACATCCACCTTCAAGGTATCGTTGGTGTGGTTGGCATCGGCACCGCCGTTGGGGTTGCTGGTCCATACGGTGATGGTGTAAGAGCCGCCGCTAAAGTTATAGGTACCGATTGTTGCCGTATCCACTTGATTGGTAGCAATCGATATAGGGCTGAAATTGTAAACCGGAAGCGTTACGCTGTTGGTGCCGTCGTTAATGTTTACATAAATATCCACGTCGGTAATATCCAGCGCGCCAAAGTTCTGCACCACGGCGGTAATCGGGTAAGTACCGGGGCCGAACGGTGGCAGCGGGCTGATAAGCTCCACAATACCGGCATCGTTGTTAAGCGGGGCAAACTCGATGGCTCCCGGGTCGGGCGTGGTCGCGCTGCGCGGGTTGCCGTTGGCATCCGTTAACAAGCCAACAGGCAGGGCTTCGTTGTCAATGGCCGGGGCGGTAGGAGTATAATCATCGTTGGCCATATCCAAGAAACGCGGGTCGCGGTTGAAACCGTTTCTGTCGAACGCGCCATTGTTGGCCGTTTGCCAGCCTGCCAAAGTTGGATAAGAGGTAGCGGTACCAGCATAATAGCCGATGTAGTTGTTGCCGCCCGTGCCATTGATGTAATACACGTTGTAGTCCACCTCAACATCAGATGTGGCCGCATTGAGGTGCACTCCCCACTTATCGCCCGAAGTACCACGGGTGATGTAAATGATGTTGTTCTTGATTTTGATATTGGTAGCCGCGGAGCTCTGCCATATACCACGGGTCAGGTTGGTTCCTGTTGCACTGGTATGATCCAGTACAACGGTGTTGTTATAGATAAAGTTACCGTCGCTGCCCAAGTTGTAAATGGCATTGAGAAGGCCATTGCCATTGATGTTGTATATCAGGTTGTTCACCACCAATACTTCCTGCCCAACCGGAACGTCGTTGCTCGTTACAAAGATGGGGTACATGCTGGTAGTGCCCGTTGGCATGCCATCGTTCAGGTTGTGAATCCTGTTACCGTCGATAAGGGCCGACCTCGCACCGCCTTCTATACGGAAACCGGTAAGGGCCGAGCCTGCGCCTGTACGGGTAGGCCTGCTGATGTCATTGTTGCGGGCTACCGTGCCACTGCTGGCCATAATGTTGAAGGCATCGGTATAAAAGTCTTCGATGGTGTTGTTGATGAATTGGTTGTTTACCGCACCCGAGCCATCTGTATGCCCTATCACCGTAATACCCTGTACCGCGAACACGATGCGGTTGTTCTCGAACAGCGTGTTGCTGGCCGTGAGTGGTGCGCCGGTGGTGTTGGAGCTGTTGGAGCCAGAGATTACCAAACCGGTAGAGTTGGTGCCGGATGTGGCAGTAGTAAGGCCCAAATCGATGGTAGAGTTGCGAATGGTTACAAAATCGCTACCGCCGCTCAACAAAATACCGTAACCCGCGGTAAACGCCTGCGTACGGATATAGAGATTGTCCAATATCACATGCTTGGCACCGTTGAATTTCAACACATACTTGAGACTTGCGGTAGGCGTAAACTGCAACGTATCGCCATGGCCTTGGAACGTGATGGTATTTGTAGCGCTCACGCCGTTTACAAACGGTATCACAGGCTGCTCGGTATAAGGACCGCTGCCTTGCACAATATCGAACACCACAGGGCCTGCAATGCCGCACACCCTCATCGAATCGATGGCAGCCTGGAAGCTTACAAAGTTGGTGCCGCCCGTAGGCTGGCCGGCATTCATGGTATAGTTGCCCGAAAGACCGATACAAGTTACCAAAGT
>CAYYZT010000302.1:900-4594 GCA_964476015.1 uncultured Chitinophaga sp. | reverse complement strand
ACCGAAAGGGAGGGGCAAAAAACGCAGCCCCTGGGCTACGCGCTAGCGCAGCTTAGGCATTACATCGGTCAATTCAAATCAGGAAAACACAGTCCAACAGATAGGTGGGCTGGTTGCGCATGGCCACATGGCCTTGGTTGTTGCGCGGGTGGTATGCGGGGTAAATTATTTCAACCAAACTGGCGGGTGCCAAATAGCTCGGCAACAAGGCATATAGCATGCCCTGCTCATCCAAAAACACGCCTTGGCCATCCTTGCGGTGCGAAAACTCGGTTTCCTCTACCGACTCTTCGGCAGGGTATGCGCTGTGTATGCCCCTTTCGTTTTGCGCCACGGGTGCTTGCAGCAGCGGGTGATGGTATGCCGTAAGGCTGGTTGGGTGTTGTTGAGTAGCGGAAATGGATTCGCCCAGCACCAAAACCATATCGGCGGTAGCCTCGGTGGTATGGGTGGAAATGCACTGGTACGGCGCGGCAACGGTGTTTACCCAAACCAACATCAGGGTAAGCAGGTAAAGCATAAACCGTTGTTTGTAAGAAACGAGCACTGCCGTATGGTTGGGATTATTGATACAAATGTACGCGAAATACTACGAGACAAGCAAATAAACTTTTGGTTTCCAACGGTAACTTAACAAACATTAAAGAAAGTTCGGCAAATTTGCCCCATGAAGAAATCCAACCTGTTGTTTCTTTTCGCCGCGTTTGGCTGTATCGGCATCACTACCGAGATTTTTTTTACCGCCATTGTGGATGCCATCGTTGCCACACAAAACGGCGAGGCCATAAATTGGCGACTGCTGGGCGTGTCGTATATATGGATGTTTCCCATTTACGGCTTGGCCGGTATAGCGTTGCCCATAGTGTATGAAAAGCTGGAACGCTGGCCCGCCGTGGCCCGGTGGCTGTTCTACGGCGTGGTTATCCTGGCCGTGGAGTTTGTAGCGGGTTGGATATTGGACGTAACCACTGGCCGCTGCCCGTGGCTGTACAGCACCGGCTGGCACATAATGGGCTACATCCGGTTGGATTATTACCCCCTATGGGTTGGCTTCGGTATTATGATAGAGCGCATATACCTACTGCTGCGAGACAAGTTGCAGTTGAAAGGGTAACACGCTAAATGGTTTTGTTATAGGTAGTTTAAAAGCCGGAATATCAAAAAAAAGGGTAAAGGCCCTTAAGCCTTTACCTTTTTACCGTTTTCGTAGATTACGTGCAAGGTTTCCCAGTCCCTTACTACCGTATTGGTATCCACATAAAAAATAGTTTTTGATTGGATAACGCTAAGCTTGGCCCCCAATTTTGCCGATTGCTTTTTTGCGTCGCTTACCGCTTCATCCAATGAAATAAACTTGGCCTGATAGCCATCCACCTTTGCTGCCATACTCATTAATTAATCGTTAACAAATTTTCCCAGTGCGATATTAGTTCATTCTCCCGAATAATTCCAGAATATATGAGCGTTTTGAACTTAAAAAAAGTAAAAATGGACGTTTTTTTGGTGTATCATTATTTTAATAAGCAATATAACCCTTGGCATGTCAGTATTTTAGCTTTTGTCTTTTAAGTATAAACACTTAGGATATTAAAATTTCAAATAGATAATAAAACACCATAAATATATTTGATATTGCCATGTGTTGAGGGGAAGAAGCTAAAAAACGAGCCTCGGCAATCATGGTTGCCGAGGCTCTTGCGCTCGGGGATAAATCACCACCTAAACCCCGAACTATTGAAGGGACGATTATTCCACTATAAACTTGCCCATGTATGTTTTGCCCTCGCCTTGCAACATGTAAATGTATGGGCCGGGGGCAAGCGTGTTGCCTGCAATGGTTACGTGTGTAGTGGCAATGTCTTCGCTGGCCGTTACCAACATACCGTTCATGGTAAACACTTGCAGGGTGTAGCTTTGGGCATTGGGGTTATAAAAGTCGATGTGTACTGCGCCCGAAGAAGGGTTGGGGTATAGTTTTACCGAAGGGTAACGCTCTTCCATCTCGTAGTCGCTGATGCCCGTATGTATGGTGCTGTCCTCTTCTTCCTCGATAATGGTGGAGTCTTGGGCTACAGTAGTATCGGGCTGTTGGATAATGGTAGTGTCAATGGGGCTTTCAAAGCGCAAGCTGTCGAACAATACCACCACCGCATTTGATTTGTAGGAGGCATAGCCCGTAAGCACAAACCTGCCGTCTGCCAGTTCGCGGAACTCTCTCATTCGGGCGTTCCAGTTCTTTTTATAAAGCAGCTTGCCCTCCAAATCCGTTTTGATGAACACGGCGGTGCATTGGCCGTTTAAGTCTTCGGTGCCCAAAAAGGCCAAGCCGTTGTCGGTAGTGCGGCCCACCTTAAAATAACTGCTGCCGCAAGCTGTGCCGTATTCGCGATACCACTGCATATTGCCTTCGCCATCCAAGCTGTAAACATCCATGGCGTTGGCATAGCCGGTAGCAATAAAGCTGCCGTCGGCCAGCACTTCCATGCCGTAGCCGTAGTTGTTCAGCTCGTTGCCGAACTGCTTGCGCCACTGCTGCTTGCCGTTTTCATCCAGCTTCACCAGCAAGTAGTCCATGCCGTTGGGGCCGGTGTCGGTATTGGTAAAGCCGAACACGGCCAAGCCGCCATCGGGCGTTTGTTTCACTTGGTGCAGTTGTTCATTGTCCGTGCCTTCTATGCGGGTAAGCCATACGGTATTGCCGTTCCGGTCCAGTTTCAGCACAAAGCCATCGTAAACCGGTGTGGCGCACGAGCCCGTGGCGAAATACCCGGTAGCGATGTAGCCATCGGCAACTTCTATCATATCGCTCACGGTGTTTTTGCAAAGCGGCATAAAAATGTCGCGGCTCCAGGCCACATTGCCCATGGCATCGGCCTTGCTGATGCGGATGGTATCGTAAGCCAAGCCAGCGGCGGTGCCGCCATAAAAAAGATAATCGCCGCCAGCGGTGGGCAATACTTTGCCGTGAACGGATAGGTCGCGCTGGCTCCAAACGGTATCGCCATTGGCATCGATGTGTAGCAGGTAGCTTTTCCAGCCATGCGCGCCACCACCGCAGTTGTAAGCCGCCGAAAGCAGGTAGCCGCCGCCGTGCATGGGCACTACGGAACTGCCTTCCTCGTAGCACGAGGTAGTGCCGTACTCCTTTTCGAAGCCGGTGAAACTGCACAAGGCAATGATGGCAAACATTGAAACCGCGGTGATGGATTTACGCATAACTATTTAAATTATGTTGAGTAAAGCCTCTTACTGCGCAACCTATAAACTCCGGTGCCGTAAAAGATGAGTGAGTAGAGTGGGACACCGTAAGCGTAATGATGCAAGTAATGTAGTGCTGAGAACTTGAGGAGTCAAGTTTATTTTGAGGAGAGCCATCGTTACGCTTACGGTTAACTTTTTAAAGTGCTGATAACCAGCCAAATAATTTATCCTGTTCCTTTTCCTTATTTTTATTTAACGGGCATTTATAACTGCCCAATCGCGGTTTTTAGTATTTTCAGGCTATGAACCGTATTTACCTTGCCTTGTTGGGCATTTGTTTGTTACTAGCCGCCCAGCCCGCCCTTGCCCAAAACGATAAGCTGCAACATACCATCGATTCGCTCAATTTGGTTATCCATAAAGAGCCGTCCAACCCATTCCCGGTTTACCACAAGGCCATGTTGTTCCTTACCACTGGAAGCAAGGACGAGGC
>CAYYZT010000302.1:0-890 GCA_964476015.1 uncultured Chitinophaga sp. | reverse complement strand
ATTGCGGCGGACTCCTATTACCGTATGGCCGAAATGGCCTATGGCCGATCGAAGAAAGAGGCTTATAACTATGCCCTTTCGGCCCTGAAGGTAAAGCCCAAGGAAAAGGCATATCGGCTGATGTCGGCCCGCACCTTGGCGCGGGTGCCCGAAACACAGGCCGACGGCGAGAGCCAGTTTGAGGAACTGATAAAGGATTACCCTACCGATACGGAGGTGTTGCTGGAGTATGCCCAGTATCTGGAAACGGCATCGCCCGACCGGGCCGCGGCCATGTACCAGAAAGTATTGCGCAACAACCCTACCGATGCCCAATCGTTATACGCTTTGGGCAATTTCGAGGTAAACAAGGGATTGAAACAGACGAACCCCGATTTGGCGGTGCAGCACTACCAAGCTGCCGAAGGATATTTGTTTGCCGCGTACCAACAAGCCCCTGCCAACAACATCTACAAAAAGAAACTGGCCGACCTGTACAGCAACATGATTTGGTACTACAAACGCCAGAAAAACAAAGAAGCCACTGCCAAACACAAGGAGTACCAAGGCAAATTGGATGGCTTGGCCATGCCTAAGTAAGCATTGATATCCATTTAAGCGTGGCCGTTGTGGGTTTATGTATGTTGCGATACCCACCCCGATGCCCGTGCAAGAAAATACTATCATTCAAGACCATGCTGGGCATCGACCCTCCATGGAGGGTAATTGGCACGGCGGCGCTGCATTCAAAAATATTTTCCAAGGGAGAAGCTGAGAGAACTGTTAAGTTAAAATAGCTAGGTTGTGGCAAATACCCTCTTGGGAGGGTCAGCACGCGGCATGAATTTGGTTCGGGATAAGTTGAGCAGATGTGCTGAAATAAAATCGAGGGAATAAAGCGTGTTGGGGTG
>CAYYZT010000301.1:1190-4616 GCA_964476015.1 uncultured Chitinophaga sp. | reverse complement strand
GGATTAAACAAGCTTAACTGTTAGCACGGGCAGCGGCAATACCAGCAATAACTAGATGCTGGTATTGCCGCTGCCCGTCATTTTAACCATCTCAATTGTGTAAGCTGGACAGCTAGGAGCAATAGTGTAAAAGTTATAGAAAACTGTTTAGTCGGGACATTAAGCAATCGATAATTTTTGCCCAAACCACTTCAACATTTCTTTATAATGCGGCTGGTTTTCTTGGCTGAGGGTTGCAACCCCTTGCTGTAGGTTTTCCCTTATGGTTGCCAATTGTTCCTGCTCCGCTTTTCTGGTATTTGTTTTGGATAGTTTGGCCAAGCCTTTCAACAATTGTTGCTCAATTGGGTTAATGGCTAGGTGCTTTTTCAGGTTTCGCATGGCCGCACTGGCTAGGCTGGGTATCAATTCTTTATTGCCCAGTTCATTATGTGCCAATATACTCCAGTACCAACACATCGGGAAGTAATTGTAAGTAGCAAAGCTATTATCGTTTAGCAGCCAGTTAAGATAATCCAGTGCCACGGCGGGTGCACTATCCAGCATCAGCGCAATACCCATGCTTATACGTATTCCGCCCTTGTTGAAATGGATATCGTCGGCATACACCTTATCCAATATAGTGCGGCAGCGCCCTTCAAACACTATCACCTCGCCACGTTTTCCAAAAAGCTGTATATATTCCAATTCCAACTCAATTTGGCACCGTTGCTTTAAGAGGTCCACTGTTGGATTGTGCGAGGCATCAACTGACTTAAGTTTATTGAGTAACTGCATGGCTTCGGGTAGCTGGCCACTGGAAAGCCTTACCACGCAAAGGGTATAAATAGCAGAAATGTAAACGTTTATATTGTCTTGCAAATATTCGCTCGATTGCCGCTCCAATAGTTCGTAAGTGGCTTGGTAGGCAATAGTATAGCCTTCCATATTATCCACTGCTTGGTAATATCGTGCCCAGGTTTCCCAGTAGCTCACCCGTGTGCGTACTGATAAGTGCTCGGGTTCATGCTGCATAAGTGGATTGGCCACAACCATATCAAGTGCCTTGCGCGTATTCTCGTCTCCTGCTTTATTGTTGGAAACAATATGCCGCGTTATTTCCATCTGTAACACGGTGTATTGCATATCTTGCAACTGGTGCTCTGCCGCTTTTATAAACTCCCCTTTCCATTCCGCAAATTCCACATCATTTAAATCCTGAAACATGTGCGACGGATTTTGTGCGTATTTAACCCACTGTATAAGGGGTATAAACTGTGCTTCGCCAAACTGCTCTACAATGGCGGCTGCCTTTTTCAGTTGCACATTGTTTGTATCCGATATTTTGCGTGAGCGCAATATCCGCTCCTCGGCCAATAAGTGGTAAATATGCAAATCAGGAATGTTCTCACGATGGTAGCTGGATAGGGTGCGCAGTATGAGTTTAAAGAGGTGGTTTTTGGTAACTCCCAGTTGTTTGATAAACTTTTCCCCTTCAAAAGCTTTTTTTACGGCGGTTTCATCATATACTTCCATCGCATCCAACAGATTGAACAAGCGGATGTAATTGCCATCGGTGCTGCTATGCATGCGGGCAAATTTGGTAAAATACCCTTTCTCGTTCTTCGACATCGACCTTATCAGCAGAAACAAATCGTCTTTTGGTTTCATCTTCGGCTTGTTAATTTTTTATGATGCTTTTGCGTGCCCAGAAACGCTACATACAGCTTTTTCAAAATTTAAGATGCGCTGCAAAAACCAACACTTCCATTGTTAAAGATAATGGGTAAAATTTATTGCAAAGGACATAACACTGCCCTTTCGGAATTTAAGAATGCACTTTCATTTATTAAAACGCATCGCGTGCAAAAGCTTACTTTTGCCTCAACTTCAAAAAATTGGAACTATGAAAAAGCAATTACTCTTCGTATGCATGATGGTTATGGCCTTGGTAAACGTAAAAGCAGCCGACCTTTTGGTAGAAGAATTCGGACTGGCACCAGCCTATGGCAGCATCCAGTCTGCAGTAACCGCCGCCGCCAATGGCGACCGTATAATTATTAAGAATCGCGCGGGCAACATTCCCTGGGTAGAAAACGTAACCATTAACAAAACCTTGGAGTTGTTGCCATTTGCCAATGATACGTTTTTTATCGTTCAAGGCAATTATAGCATTATCTTGGCCGCCAACCGCACGGTAAGCATTATTGGCATGTACAACACTACTGGCAACATTGCCGCCAGTGGCGCGGGCACATCCGGCAACAACGGGGTGCTGAACGTATTTAGCAGCTTCCTGTTTAACGGGACCTTAGGTACCACAAATACCTTTAACACCCTTAACCTTTATGGCAGCAAAATTAATGGCTCAGTAACCCTAAGCCATGGCACTGTAGTGGGTAATGATATTTTCTCTTCGGGTGCGGCGCTTGAAGTGGTTTCAGCTTCTGCCGCAAACAACGATACTATCTTTATTATCGGCAACCGAATTTCGAACCCGGTTTCCAATGTCACATCAAATTATGCTTTGAGCTGGTCAAACAACACTAGTTTTTTCGATATCCGCAACAACTTTATATCTTCTTCTTATTTAGGTATTTATATAACCTCGTCTCGAAACACAAGTGCCACTGTAAATAAGATTTACAACAACTCGGTATCTATGAATAATTATACTAGCAGTAGCACCGTTTATGGCATGTATATAAACACGAGTACCAATACCTATGTAGAAATAATGAACAATATTGTAGATAAGAACTCATCTAGTACCAGTGCTGTATTTAATGGTATCCATGCATTCCCGGGCAGCAACGGACAAGCAAATGCTTATTTTAATTTTGTTGACAACCAATTCAGCAGCACATTTAATAGCAATTTTACCGTACAAAGCAACAACACCGTTAACCAAGCTATTACCTTGGGTGGCTTTGGCGCCCTAGCAGGTGTTGGGGTAAACGGTGGCAACCCCGCCAACTTGTTTTTTGACCTTGACCTTACCCGCAACGACGTAGGCGCATGGGGCGGTTCGTTTACCCAAGCCAACTTCTTCCCGCTGTTTACCGGCGCGGCCCGTACTTGGCTTACCTCTTACCCTTACAACATCCGCAGCGGCAACACCCTTACCATCAAGGCCACTTCATTCGACAGGTAGTACTTTTTGAGTACTGTTAGCACTTTCATATTCACCTGTTAAATTGAGCGGAATGAAATTATTGATAAAACCCATACTGCTGGGTATCCTGCTAGTATTTGGCACCGTTGCCGCAACGGCACAGAACCAAGTGCTTGGCGGCGAGTACTTCTGGGATACCGACCCAGGGACTGGCAATGGCATTGCCTTAGTTGCTGCGGACGGCAACTTTAACCAGAGCATAGAACAGATAATATTAAGCGCAGGCACATTGCCTGCTGCCGGGCCACACGTACTGGGCATACGCGTAAAAG
>CAYYZT010000301.1:0-1180 GCA_964476015.1 uncultured Chitinophaga sp. | reverse complement strand
CGTGCTGGATGTTCAGCCTTCGGCCATGAGATCCATACGCCCTATAAACATTAACGCTGGCGAATACTTTTGGAATGCCGACCCCGGCCAAGGCAACGGTACCGCACTGGTTGCCTTCGATGGCAACTTCAACCAAGCCATTGAAACCGTGACCGCCAATACCAATACTTTCCCGTCAGTGGGTGCACATACCCTAAATATACGCGTGCGGGGCGGCGACAATACTTGGGGGCCGGTGTTTAGTGTGGTGGTTGATGTGCAAGGCGCGGCTATGGCCGCCATTCGCCCGATAAGCGTAACCGCTGCCGAGTATTTTTGGGATGCCGACCCCGGCCAAGGCAATGGCACCGTCATGCTGGCTATTGATGGCAACTTTAATCAAGCTATTGAGGGCATTTTGGCCAATACTGCTACCTTGCCCGCCACTGGCGCGCACAAGTTCAGCATCCGTGTGCGTGGTGGCGATAATACATGGGGGCCTGTGTTTAGCGTGGTAGTGGATGTGCAAACCACTGCCATGTCATCAATCCGCCCGATAAGGGTAACGGCTGGCGAGTATTACTTTGATACCGACCCCGGCCAAGGCAACGGCACGGCCATGCTATCGTTTGATGGCACTTTCAACAGCGTTATAGAGGTATTGAAGGGCGGCAACATCCCTGCGCCTATTACCGCCGGGCCACATGCGCTGTATATGCGTGCCCGTGGCGGCGACAATAGCTGGGGGCCGTCTTTCGGCGTAGTGGTAAATATCGACACCACAATCGGCAACTTTACCAGCCAAATAAACGGACCTACCAGCCTGTGCCGCAACCAAAGCACCGGCGTGTTGTACAGTTCGCCAGTTAGCAGTGGCAACACCTACGCTTGGACTATTGGTGGCGGTAGCATTGTTAACGGTGCAGGCACCGCCAGTATTACCGCAAACTGGAACTCCACTGGCCCGTACACCCTGCAATTGATTGAGTGCAACAGCGATGCCAGCGTATGCGACACGGCCAATATTACCGTTACCATTTTGCCGAATGCCACTACAACCATTACCCAAACCATTTGCCAAGGGCAAAGCTATTTGGGCTATGCTACTGGCGGCACGTACACCGACACGTACACCGGCAGCAACGGTTGCGACAGCATTCGCACACTGATATTAACGGTGAACAACGGTATTGCCACAACT
>CAYYZT010000300.1:0-4624 GCA_964476015.1 uncultured Chitinophaga sp. | reverse complement strand
GAGCACCCCACGCAGGCGTTGCTGGATGCCTTCTCCATGCGGGAAAGGCTGGGGCTGAAGGATTTTAAAGGGTTGCGCGTGGCCATCTTGGGCGATATTACCCACAGCCGCGTGGCACTTTCCAATATTTTTTGCCTAAAAAAACTGGGTGCCGAGGTATTGCTTTGCGGCCCCCCCACCCTAGTACCCAAACATATTGAGGCCCTTGGCGTAAGGGTAACACACAACGTAAAGGAAGCCCTGAACTGGTGCGACGTGGCCAACGTGCTGCGCATACAGCTCGAACGGCAGGACATCAAATATTTCCCCAGCCTGCGCGAGTACAGCCTGTATTATGGCGTGAACAAGGAGTTGTTGAACAGCCTTTCCAAGAAAATCGTCATCATGCACCCCGGCCCCATCAACCGCGGCGTGGAACTGAGCACCGATGCGGCCGACAGCGACCAATCCATCATCCTGCAACAGGTGGAAAACGGCGTGGCCATCCGCATGGCGGTGCTCTATCTGCTGGCCGAGCAGGGCAAACGGGGCTAAACCTGGGAACCACTCTGCCGATAAAGTGTTATCTTAGTATAGTAAGAGTTCAACTTTATGAAAACCATTCAGCTAGAGATACCTGAAGTACTGGATGAAAAAGACGTAGTTTCTTTTTTAGCGGCCAAATTATACGAAAGCCATAAATTGAGTCTGGGCCAAGCTGCAAAGCTCGCGGGTTATAGTTTGCGGGATTTTATGCAAATCTGTGGTAAGTATAACGTTTCCATTTTTTCCGATAGTATAGATGACTTATACAACGATATAAGGAATGCATGAGATTATCGTAGCTGATACTAGCTGCCTAATTGTATTGGAGCGAATTGGCAAAATAGAAATATTACATCGACTTTTCGGAACAGTTACCATCACCCATCAAGTAGCCTTAGAATATAAACTGCCATTATTGGATTGGATTAAAATTCAGGGCTTTCAAAATCAACAATTATTTAAAGAACTACAATACAAAGTAGATATTGGGGAAGCTTCTGCGATAGTTTTGGCAACCGAATTATCTGATAGCCTCATTATTTTGGATGATTACCGTGCTCGTGAAGCAGCAAATAAATTAGGATTAAAAATTACCGGAACCTTAGGTATTATTATTAAGGCAAAAGAAAAGGGCTTAATTGACAAAGTAAAGCCCTTATTGGATTCATTGGTTCAAATCGGATTTAGGCTCCATCCCAATATCTATATAGAGATATTAAAAATATCGGGAGAAGAGTAACATAAAAATCCCCCAAAACATTTTCCCACTATTCGCTGTTCGATTGCTCGTGCGGATATAGCCATTATACGCCATTTTTATAATTTAGTGCTGGATAGCTGCGTTGTTTAAAACCATCGGATGGGAAGGGGATTGATTTTATGGTGCATCATGGTTTGTACGGCAGCGGTGGGCGTGCAAGCGGGCGTTATTACGGGCAAGGTTACCAGCATCGGCGGCGAACCGTTGCCCTTTGCCAACGTATATGTACAGGGCTCTACCTTGGGCACCACTACCAACGAGGAGGGCAATTACCGCCTCGAACTTACGGACGGCACCTACCAAATCGTTTACCAGTTTATCGGCTACAAAAAAAGAACGCTTGAAATAACCGTAAGCCCCACGCCCGTGCGGCAGGATATGGTGCTGGAGACCGAGGATATGAAGCTGGGCGAGGTGGTGGTAAGCGCGGGCGAAGACCCGGCCTACCCCATTATGCGCAAAGCCATAGAAAAGCGGGACTACTATTACAACATGGTGCAGGCGTTCCAGTGCCAGGCATACGTAAAAGGCATGCAACGCCTTACCAGCGCGCCGGACAAGGTATTTGGCTTTGAAGTGAATTTCGATGGCACGTTGGATAGCAACAATGCGGGCATCGTGTACCTTTCCGAGTCCATTTCGGAGCTGAGTATGATGAAGCCCGACAAGGTAAAGGAGGTGATGATAAGCAGCAAAGTGAGCGGCGACAGCCGTACCTTTAGCTGGAACCGCGCATCAGACCTAGCGGAGTTCGACTTTTACAGGCCCAACCTGCGCATCGATTTTTTGAGCGAGCGCATTTTCATTTCCCCGCTGTCGGGCAATGCTTTTATGTACTACAAATTCAGGCTGGAAGGTACTTTTGAGGAGGATGGCCGCACCATCAACAAAATAGCCGTGATACCCAAACGCCGTGGCGACCCGGTGTTTAGGGGATACATCTATATAGTGGAAAACGATTGGCGCATACACAGTACGGAGCTTACGCTGGTGAAAGAGGCACAAATCAATTACTTGGATACGCTCAATTTCAACTACACCTATGTGCCCGTAAACGATAGCGTATGGATGCCCGTGTCGCAATATATCGACTTCAATTTCAGCATTTTGGGCATCAATGGTGAAGGTTATTTTGTAGCTGTTTACAGGGATTATGTGCTCAATCCGCCGTTTACCAAAAAAGACTTCAGCAACGAGGTGCTGGTAGTTACCAAGGAGTCGAACGAAAAAGACAGTACCTATTGGGAGCAAAACCGCCCCGTGCCGCTATCGGAAACCGAAGTGGCCGACTATGCCCGAAAAGATAGCCTAGAAGTACTGATGAACTCTAAGGGTTATCTGGACTCCTTGAGCCGGAAATCGAACAAATTCAAGCCGCTGGATGTATTGCTAGGGTATTCTTGGAACAACTATTACAAAAAGTTCTCCATCCGCACCAACTCCATCGTAAACGACCTCATCCATTTCAATACGATGGAAGGTTGGAACATGAGGCTTAAACCCGTAATAACCAAAGAGTTTGAGAAACGCCGCCTACTGGTGCTGGAACCTGCCCTGCGATACGGTTTTACCAACAGACATTGGAACGGCTACATCTCTGGCCGCTACCACTATAACCGACCCAAGTATGCTTCTGTCGGCATGGAAATAGGGCAATACGTGTACCAATTCAACCGCGACGAGCCTATTACCGACCTGATGAATACGTTTTACGTGCTGTTTATCAAGCGCAATTTCCTCAAGGCATACGAGGAGCGTTTCGTGCGCTTTTCGCACCGCATCGAGCCGGTAAACGGGTTGATGTTTTGGGCGGGGGGCGGCTTTGCCGAGCGCAGCAACCTGAAAAACACCCACCTGCTTTCCATTTTTCCCATCAAAAAAAGGGATTGGGAAGAAAACGTGCCGAACAACCCAGAATATGAGCGCAGCGATTACGGCGACCACCGCATCCTGTCGTTCGACGTGCGGTTACGCTGGAACCCCGGCACCAAATACATTTCTAGGCCCGACCAAAAGATTATCCTCGGCAGCAAGTGGCCATCGTTCTACCTATCCTATCGCAAGGCCATCCCGAACGTGGGCGGTGCCATCGCCAACTTCGATTATCTGGAGTTCGAGATTTCGGACGAGATAAAGATGGGCTTGGCCGGTACCACACGCTATATCGTGAAAACGGGTGGTTTCCCGAACAATAAAGTAGTGCCTTTTCAAGATTATCGCCACTTTTTTGCGGACCGCACCGTGTTCGGCAAAAACTACCTAGACGGCTTTCAATTGCTGCATTACTACGTAAACAGTACCGACAATTGGTTTGTGGAGGCGCACTACGTACACCATTTCGACGGTTTCCTGTTCAACAAGATACCGGGCATACGCAAACTGAAATGGCAGCTAGTGGCGGGCGGGCACTTTGTTTATACGCCGGAGTTTGGCGAGTATGGCGAAGTGAACATCGGCATAGAAAACATCTTTAGGGTAATGCGGATTGACTTTGTGACCGCTTTCGCCAGTGGGCACCGCGACTTCGGCGTTCGCATCGGCTTTGAGTTTGGGCAGTAGTAGTTACAAGTTATTGGTTATTGGTTATTGCATAATTATATCTTTGCCAATAAGTTTCCCTAGCATATTTTGGCCAGCCACTAATAACTAATAACCAGTAACCTATAACCCCTATCAAACAAATTCGTACCCGATATCCTTCCTGTAATTCTTCCCGTCGAATTGGATGCGGTGCGCGTTTTCCAGAGATAGGTTTACGGCATCTTTCAAGGTTGCGCCGAGAGAGGTAACGGCTATTACCCGGCCCCCGTTGGTAAGCAAATGGCTGCTCTGCACCTTGGTACCGGCATGGAAAACGAGGCTGTCCTCAATTTCGCTTGCCCCTAATATCTCCTTGCCTTTTTCGTAGTCGCCGGGGTAGCCGCCGGATACCAGCATTACCGTGGCGCAGTGCTCGTTTTTAAATTCCAGTTCCTCCTCGCTCAAGTAACCACCCGCCACGGCCAGGAAAAGCTTTACCAAATCCGTTTCCAACAGCGGCAGCACCACCTCTGTTTCGGGGTCGCCTAGGCGGCAGTTGTATTCTATCACTTTCGGCTCGTTGCCCACCTTTATCAGGCCGCAATAAACAAAACCTTTGTAGTCCATGCCTTCGGCCTTGATGCCCGCAATGGTAGGCTTCACTACTTGCTCTTCCACTTTTTGCATCAGTGCGTCATCCACAAACGGTACGGGGCTGATGGCACCCATGCCGCCCGTGTTAAGGCCCGTATCCGCCTCGCCCACGCGCTTGTAGTCTTTGGCCGGGGGAAGGATTTTGTAATTGGTGCCATCCGTTAA
>CAYYZT010000299.1:1380-4654 GCA_964476015.1 uncultured Chitinophaga sp. | reverse complement strand
TACTGTAACCCGGATTATGGACAGGAGCTGGAACAACATTTTCTCTAGCGAGGATAGCGATTTGATATTGAGACGAACCAATAAAATGTCGGTTACTTGGGCCGCAGGTGTGGGCGGCGGGCTGCGCATAGATTTAACCGATGCCGTAATGCTCGATTTGATGGCCATATATATGTGGGGCGGAAAGGCCAAGTACTACGATGCCAACGATACCAAGAGCTGGGATATACGCTATACAGGCTCTTTGCCAAGTTACGACCCTGGTAATCTCAGCAAAGATGATTTGCAAATAGGTATCGACCCGAAACAATCTACCACAGATATGCTATTTTTACAATTAAAATTTGTTGTGAGAATATAACCACGCCTATGTCAAACAATCCATTTACACGCCCACAAGAAAAAATTCCTGTTGAAGACCCTAGGGGCTGGGTGGGTGGCAAAAAAAGAAACCTGCTGTTTGTGGCGGCCATTATTGGCATGGTAGGCGTATGGTTTTTCTTTATATCGAAGTACGTGTCATCGGGGGCAAGCTCCATCAATAAAGATTTTGCCTCGGCCTACCTGATGGGCGACCCTTGGAACGGCAAAATAGCATATAAAAACACCACAACGGCTTATACTTGGGAGTTCGGCATATACGATACCAAGAGCAAGAAGTATAACCAATTTGCCACTTACAAAATAAATGTCGACCCTAATTATAGCTATTACTATATAGGGGATAAGAAAGTGGTATTGGCCGAGTATAACGGCAAGTATGCAACTACCTATTACTTTGACGATAATGGCAACGTAACCCATACGACAAACACTGTAGACAACGCCCCAGAACAACCCGGCAAAAAATACTATTACCGCAGTAATGGGGATGATTACTATCTCGGCATTGGTGAGGATGGCTATGAACGCAAAGAGGATGGCCTATATGCTCCCGACCTAAAGGCTATGGGTGTTACCGACTTTAAGGGCGTAGCCGGCCTAGAGTATAGCTACTGGGTGTATGATTGGTATGCCCGCAAGCCCATTACCGATGCCACCGGCGCCCAATTGGTGTTGGTGGAAATGCGGAACCAGACATCAAGCAACAGTACTACCAGCTTTTTTGCGCTTATTGATCGCCAAAACATGAAACTGAAACTGACCGGCTACCCTGATAACATGTTTAGGGGAAGGGGATACTTACACGGCTATACGGTAAATGGCAGGCAACTGGATGCCGACCACATAATATGCCTTACCCGCGATAAGGTGCTCAAGGTGCAAACTTCCACCTGCAAAATAGAGGAGCTGGCAACATGGTAATATTCAGCAATGCTAGGCATTACCCCATTATAATATCCATGGATGTGGCCAAGCAACGCCTCTCCACTTTGGCCACGGGCATGCCCACAGTGGATAATACGGCCATAAATACCTTTGCTGGCACAGTGTACCCCAACGGTACGTTGGCCGTGCTGGAGGAACGGAATGCCCGTATAAAAGACAAACATATAGAGGTAGAGCTGCGCGAGTCGGAAGGCGAAACTTGGGTGCGGATAACCGTGGCCCCTACCAAGCTGGCATTGGCTATTTTTGCGGTGCTACTGGCTTTGGCAGGTACTGCGCTCATGCTACAAAGCAAACCGTTGGCATATGCCATACCTCTATTGGTATTTTGTGTTTATGTCCATTTCCTCGGCTATGCCGACTTGCGCCAACGGATAGGTAAACTGATTGACCCGCTCTATTTCAACAGCCCCGAAGCCATTGCGGTAGCACACCAAAAAATACTCTCCTTGGCTACTATTACCAACAATGCCTTTTTGTGGGTGAGCATTATTACCATAATCGGGGTGATGGCTTGGGCCGTGTTAACCATATTTTAAAAACAGCTATGTCGAGAGTAACGATTTTGGGCATTATTTGGGTGTTTATAGTAGTGGCCACCGTGGTAGGGCTATCAGTATACGGCGCGCTTATCGGCAGCGACCCGTTAGCCTTCCTAAAAAATGCCAGTGGAGCGTTGCTGATTAGCGGTAGCATTATGTTCGGCTCGGTATTGATGGTATTGGGGGGCATCCTCAACAATAGTAAATACCAACGAGAGTTTAGCCCCAAAAAGCAAGAGGTAAAAATAGAACAGCGGGAATATCTGCAACAATTACTTGGCAGGGACGACCTCTCGCCCGAGGAAAGGAAATCCATTGAGAAAAAACTAAAGGGGCTATAACCATGGAGCCTACCTCTCACAAGCCCGCTTATGAAGACGGCTTCAAAGTACTTCAGGCACAGCACCGTGCCTATACCAAGCAGTTGGATAAAATGGTAGCAGCGGGTATAATGCCGGGTAAAATGGCAAAGCCGGGCGTTATCTGGGGTTTTGCCCGTTGGCTTTATATTGTGGGCATGTGGCCATTGGTGGTGTTGGTGCTGTACGTGGTAGGCCTGTACACCGGCATTGTGGATAGGGTAGCATATGTTTGGAACATTTTTCTGCACGATAACCCAAGTGCGGGCAAGCTCGCTGCTGCTTTTTTTTCGCTTTTGGTTGTAGGCTTTTTGGCCTTTTTAATGCTGGGCCCATTGGTAAAGTTGGGCATACTGCCCTTATTCGGCAAAGAAAAGCCCGCCCCGCAGGAGGAAGAAGCTGATGTAAGGAGTTTGTTTTTTAAGCAGCCCATGCGTACCCGCAGCGCATACAATGTGCTCTTTGTTATAGTATTGGGCACTGTAACGTTTCTATTGGGCATATTGCTTTCATTACAGGTCCCCTTGGTGGGCACAAGTATAATGGCTGTGGTTGCACTCGTTGTATTGGCTTGGTGGTTTTGGCAAAAAAACACCAGGCCGGTGTTTGGCTTTAAGCAAAACGGGCAGGTATATGCCCAATACTTTAACCGTGCATGGCAGCTACAACTTGCCGACTGTCGAAGCGTGGCCATGGCCTACGCCGATTACAAAAATTACTCTCGCTGGTACGACCGCCCGTTTACCAGTGCCGTTATCGATGCCGCGGGGGCTACATCGCTTTTCCCGTTCCGGTTGATATTAGCGCTTCGAAACGGAGAAACCAAAGACCTCGTTATCTTCAATGCGCGGTTTGCCAACAAAGAACACATCAGTGCCCAAGAAGTGGAGATATTGGTAGCCGAAATGCTGCACACTCAGGGCTTTCATATCCAGCTTCAATATCATGGCCCCCATATTTCGGGGTGGGTGGCACAACCTAAGCATTAACCTTACCATGGGTAGCCTCCATATAAAGCGATATGGCAGCGGCAAGGTACTTGCC
>CAYYZT010000299.1:0-1370 GCA_964476015.1 uncultured Chitinophaga sp. | reverse complement strand
TGCTCAGAAGAACTGGGGTATGTGGAAGCCAAAGTGGGCATGGATAGTGGCGAACGGATGCTAAAGGGCATCAGGAACAATTACAAAGCCGTGATGCAAGATATCCAACTGGCATCTGAGCAATTCCAACGTTCACAAATTTTCCTACCCGAATATGCAGATGATTGGAGGCTGGAAGGGCTTTCGCCAAAGTTCCGGTTTTACAAATACGAGCCAGGGCAACGTTTCAAAAAACACCAAGACGGCAGGCAACCTATAGCCGAAAATAGAGAAACCCGCTATACTTGGATGGTGTATCTCAACGACAATTTCCAAGGCGGTTCGTTGGCTTTTGAAAACGGCGAGGCCATACAACCCGAGGTAGGTTTATTGGTTGTTTTCCCCCATGAGGTTAAACACGAGAGCCTACCTGTTGCCGCTGGCGAAAAGTACGTTTTGCGCACCGATGCCGTGTATGCTAAACTGTCCGAAGATTGTATCCACGAACACACTCGCTATAATTTCAACCAATTGTTTTGTGAAAAGGTAAGCCAAGTTTTTGATGTTTTCTTTATGGGCTTGGGCTATGAGGTAGTACAACGCGAGCGTGAGGCTTGGAGCGCAACTTACAAATACAAAAACTACTCCCACAACCTATCGGTTTCCTTTAAATATAGCGGTTTCCCAGATGGCCCTGCCTACTACGAGATTATAATGAAAATGCCTACTAGGACAGTAAACCTTGAGTGGCTCTGCAACAAGCTGCACCCCACTTACCAGCCCAACCAAGACCAGTTTGTCACGCTTATCCGCAACGATTATAGGCAGTTGCTGGATATGGAGTTTGAACAGCGGTTGCAAAGGCACTTGTGGGAGATGCAGTTGTTATGTATTGAGATATTGTCAGGCGCATCAAAAAGAATTGGGGACTGATGCCCTTCCAAGCATCCAAATCCTGCGTAAGGCCCACATAAATGTAGTTTCTCCCAATGCTAGATATGGCATAAACAAAGTACATCGTAAAAAATACCCCGGGCGGGACTTGAACCTGCCTACCGGCAGGCAGGCCCGCACAGACATCACTGCCTACAGGATTTTAAGAACTCCTTGCCCACCCCAGACTTTAGGTATTTCTCCCGCCGTCTCGCCGTAGCCCTGTCCGCAACGGTTTCCGAATATATCAATTTGAAAGGGCGATACGGCTTGGTGGTACGTTCATATCCGTTGTTATGCCGCTTAATACGTACATCCAAGTCTTGCGTAAGACCTACATAAATGTAGTTTCTCTCAATGCTAGATATGGCATAAACAAAGTACATCGTAAAAAAATACCCCGGGCGGGACTTGAACCCGCACGAACATTGCTGCTCACAGGATTTTAAGTCCTGCGT
>CAYYZT010000298.1:0-4662 GCA_964476015.1 uncultured Chitinophaga sp. | reverse complement strand
GTTCACGCCCAAGGGCCAGCTCAAAATGCTGCCCAACGGCTCCACCACGCTCGATTTTGCTTTCGATATCCACTCCGATATAGGGATGACCTGCATCGGGGCCAAGGTGAACCACAAACTGGTGCCCTTGAGCCACAAGCTGAGTAACGGCGACCAAGTGGAAATCATTACCAGCAAAAAGCAAAAGCCCAACGAGGACTGGCTGAACTTTGTGCTGACGGGCAAGGCCAAGAGCAAGATAAAATCGGCCCTGAAGGAAGAGAAACGCAAAGTGGCCGCCGAAGGCAAGGAACTGGTAATGCGCAAGTTCCGCCACCTAAAACTGGACCTGAACCCGAAGCTGGTGGACGACATCGTGAATTTCTTCAAGCTGCCCACCGTACAGGATTTCTATTACAACGTAGCCACCAAAAAAATAACGGCCAAAGAACTGGGCGAAATGCACTTTGTGGGCAACAAACTGATATTGCCAAAAGAGGAAAAGCACGAGCCTAAACTGGCCAGTGTGGAAGAGCAGGTGCGCAACACGCTGAAAAAGAACGCGGAGCTGCTCATCTTCGGCGATAATTTGGACAAAATAGATTACAAATTTGCCAACTGCTGCAACCCGATACCCGGCGACGACGTGTTCGGCTTCATCACCATAAGCGACGGTATCAAGATACACAAAACCAACTGCCCCAACGCCGTACAGCTAATGAGCAACTACGGCTACCGCATCATCAAAACCAAGTGGAACAAAGACCACGCCATCGCCTTCCTCACCGAGCTAAAACTGAGCGGTATTGACGATGTGGGCGTAATGAACAAGATAACCAACATCATATCGAGCGAACTGAAAATCAATATGCGCTCCATTTCCATCGAAAGCAAGGACGGTATTTTCGAGGGCGTGATAACGGTTTTTGTGGAAGACACCGACCAGTTGGACAATTTGATAAAACGCCTGAAAGGTTTGGACGGAATATTATCCATAAGCCGCCAATAAAGCGTACTTTTGCTTTTTAGGTTTCTCATTTGTCATTTCATATTTCTTATCTGTCTTGCTTACTTTCGGAAAACCCACGATAACCCCCGGCACCAAGGACATGATTGGCGAGGTGAAGAACATCTTCGCCATGCACCTGGAGCAGCACAACCAGCGCAAAACCCCGGAGCGTTTCGCCATATTGGAGGAAATATACGGCCGCAACGACCACTTCGATGCCGAAACGCTGTACGTGGAAATGAAGAACAAAAGCTTCAACATAAGCCGCGCCACGGTTTACAACACGCTGGATTTGTTGGTATCGTGCGATTTGGTAACGCGCCACCAATTTGGCAAAAGCTATGCCCAGTACGAAAAATCTTACGGCTACAAGAACCACGACCATATAATTTGCGTAGATTGCAAGAAAGTGGTGGAGTTTTGCGACCCGCGCATTCAACAGATACAAAGTATGATGGGCGACCTGCTGAACTTTAAAATTACCCACCATTCATTAAATTTGTACGGCATTTGCGGCGGTTGCCAAAAGCTGCGCGAACTGAAACAAAGCAAATAACACACAAACACCCTAACCAATGGATTATACCATCAACACCAACGGAAACGTAACGGTTATCAGCCTCAAGGGCAGCCTGCTGGCCGACGTGCAAACCAAGGACATCCTGCAACAGGTAACCGACATGATCCAAGAGGGCAAGGTGCGCTTTGTGGTTGACCTCGGCGACCTCAAATTCATCAACAGTTCCGGCCTCGGCATGCTGCTTACCTGCCTTACCAAGGCCCGCAAAGCCGGTGGCGACGTGATACTGGCCAACGTGCCGGAGCAGGTGCAAAACCTGTTGGTGATAACCAAACTGAGCAACATCTTCCAGGCAAAAGAAACCCTGAACGATGCGCTGAAGGCTTATAGTGCCTAATTCTTCTTTACAATTACCGTTTATAATACAAACATGTACGTTGACGTTTTACTTGGCCTGCAATGGGGCGACGAAGGGAAAGGAAAAATCGTGGATTACCTTGCAGACAAATACAACATTGTTGCCCGTTTCCAAGGCGGGCCTAATGCCGGGCACACCCTCAAAATAAATGGCGAGCGCTTTGTGCTCCACACCATCCCCTCGGGCATCTTCCACAAGGATGTGTGCAACGTGGTGGGCAACGGCGTGGTGATTGACCCGGTTACCTTTCAAAAAGAAACCGGCAAACTGGAAGCCCTTGGCATCGACGTGCGCGAACGCATGGTGATTTCTTTGAAGGCCCACCTCATTTTGCCTACCCATAAACTGTTGGATGCCGCCAGCGAGGCCCGCAAAGGCCAAGCAAAAATCGGTTCCACGCTACGCGGCATCGGCCCCACGTATATGGACCACACCGGCCGCAACGGCCTGCGCGTGGGCGATATATTGGAACCCGACTTTAAGCAACGTTATCAAGCCCTCAAAGAAAAGCACGAAGAACTGCTCGGTTTCTACGAGTACAGCGACTACAACCTTGCTGAACTGGAAGGCCCGTGGTTCGAGGGAATAGAAAACCTGCGCCGCCTGAGGCTCATCAACACCGAATACTTCTTGAACGATGCCCTTGCCAAAGGCCAAACCATTTTGGCGGAAGGTGCGCAAGGCTCGTTGCTCGACATCAACTTCGGCACTTACCCGTTCGTTACTTCCAGCAGTACCATATCGGCCTCGGCCAGCGTGGGCTTGGGCATACCGCCTACCCGCATCCGCAAGATATACGGCATCAGCAAGGCATACTGCACCCGTGTGGGCAGCGGCCCTTTCCCTACGGAACTGAACGATGCCGTAGGCGAACAACTGCGCCAACAGGGCAGCGAGTTTGGTGCCACCACGGGCCGCCCGCGCCGCTGTGGCTGGATTGACCTGCCCGCACTGAAATATGCCGCCATGCTCAGCGGCCTTACCGACCTCATCATCACCAAAATTGACGTGATGAATAACTTTGAGGAAATCAAGGCTTGCACCGACTATGAAGTGGACGGAAAACAAACACAGGAACTGCCCTACGACTTGGGACAGGAGAACCTGAAACCCGTTTACCGCACCTTCCCCGGTTGGACCAAGGACATCGGCAGCATCCACAACTTCGATGAGTTGCCCAGCACGCTCACCAACTACGTGGCTTTTTTGGAGGATTACCTCAAGGTGCCCGTTACCATCGTATCCACCGGCCCCGGCAGGGAGGAGTTTATCCTGAAAGAACAAGTAAGCTCGCTATGAAAAGGCAGTCGGGTAGTTTTGTAACGAACCGCCCGCAACGCTTTAAGCAACAGGCACTGTGCTGGGCAAACCAGTATGGCCATATGGCTTATTTGGACAACAACCGATACCCCCACTACCCCGATTCGCAATTTGAGTGCTTGATTGGCACGGATGCTTTGGCCGTGCTGCAATGCAATGCGGGCAATGCTTTTACGCAGCTACAACAATTTAAAGCCGAAACCAACGATTGGCTCTTCGGTTACCTCGGCTATGATTTGAAGAACGAGGTGGAGCAACTGGAAAGTCGCTTGCCGGACGGCACCGGCTTTGCCGATATGTGTTTTTTCCAACCCAAGCATGTGGTTAAACTTGCTGCGGATGGAGTTGTAGAGATAGCATCGGTAGACGTTGCGCCAGAGGAAATTTTCAACCAAATAGTAGCCACTCCCCTACCCGATTATCGCCATCAGCCCATACCCATGCAGCCGCGCATCAGCCGAGCGCAATACCTGCAAACCGTGCAGCAACTGCGGGAACATATTGCGGCGGGCGATGTGTACGAAATCAATTACTGCCAAGAGTTTTATGCTGAAGGGGCGGTGTTGGACCCGTTGGGCGTTTTCCTAAAACTGAACGATGCCTCCAAAGCACCTTTTGGGTGTTATTTGAAACTGGAGGATAAATACCTGCTATGCGCCAGTCCTGAGCGGTTTATGCGCAAGCAGGGCAATACACTAACCTCCATGCCCATTAAGGGTACCATTAGGCGGGGAAAAAGCGGTGCAGAGGACGAGGCATTGAAACATACGCTTCAAAACGACACCAAGGAACGCGCCGAAAACGTGATGATAGTGGACTTGGTGCGCAACGACCTTACCCGTAGCTGCACCCCTGGCACCATTGCCGTGGAAGAGCTTTTCGGGGTATATACCTTCCCGAAGGTACACCATTTGATTTCCACCGTAAGCGGCCAGTTGCGGCCCGATGTAAACGCCATCGAAGCCATCAAAAATGCCTTCCCGATGGGCAGCATGACGGGTGCGCCGAAAGTAAGAGTAATGCAACTAACCGAGCAATACGAGCACAGCAAACGGGGCATCTATTCCGGTGCGGCGGGCTATTTTACGCCCGAAGGCGATTTCGACCTAAACGTGGTGATACGCAGCTTGGTGTACAACCAAACTGCCCTATACCTTTCGTACCACGTGGGCGGTGCCATCACTTGGGATTCCGTGCCCGAACGGGAATACGAGGAATGCCTGCTGAAAGCGGCGGGGATGGTGGAGGTGCTGCGGTAGTTACGGGTTGCGAGTTACAAGTTACGAGTTCTACGGGCTTTCCTACATTGCGGTCAAAAGGTCCCTCGTACCTCGGGATGACAAGTCAGTGGTTAACATACACAATAACCAATAACCAATAACCAATAACCAATAACCAATAACCAATAACCAATAA
>CAYYZT010000297.1:436-4665 GCA_964476015.1 uncultured Chitinophaga sp. | reverse complement strand
CGCCAAACCGATACCAGTTGGGCCATATACCGCACCGTGGCCACGGGCCTGCCCGACAACACGATACTCGACATACAGCGTGCCCCCAACGGCGACCTATGGCTGGCCATGCCCGCCGCTGGCGCGGCCACGTTCGACGGCAACTTGGGCTGGGTGTATTATAACTCCCATACTTCGTTCAACCCATCCAACAGCATCAACCATATTGCCCTAGGCCAAGATGGGCGCGTGTACCTAGCCTCAGCGGAGAAAGGCTTGGTAGCGTATAAGGGCGGATTGGACTGGTTCCACGTTTCAGCCACCGTACGCCCCGACACCAGCGACATTTACTTGCCAACCAACGAACTGACCCACGTGGTGCAGGATGCCGATGGAGCGATATGGGCAGCCACGGTGGGAAGCGGGTTGCTGCGCATCCAGTTTTTAGACTCGACCACCGCCGTGCCCGCCGTTGCGGCCGCCCCATCCATCAAGCTCTACCCCAACCCCGCCACGGCATACGTTATTATCGAGTCGGCTAACGCCGATTTGCAGGTTAGCGTTTACAATACCGCACTGCAAAAGGTATATGGTGTTGGCACTACTTCGCCCCAAACAAAAATCCCCTTAAGCGGGCTGCCCAAGGGGATGTATATGGTGGTGGTGGAGCGGCAAAACGTTATTATAGAGCGGAGCATCCTGCTAAAACACGACTAGCCCAACACCACGGGTATCTTGAAGATGTGTATCTCGAAATGGGCAATGAAGTATCAATGACCTAGGCCGTGCCAATTACCCTCTCGGGAGGGTCAGCACGCGGCATGGTGCCGGAGCGGGATTGATAACAACATCCAGCAAGACCGCCGCAGCGAAGAAATGAAACGTGCTGGGGTGGGTCGACGGCAGCGGTGCTACCATGCACCCACCCCGATGACCTCTGCACGGCTCTACACCGTTTAAACACCATGCCGGGCATCGGCCCTCCCAAGATGGTATTGGCAATGCAGCCCAGAATTCAACACCACTGGGCCTCTTACGCCTCGCCACAAACAAAAATACCCTTAAGCTTTCGGCCTAAGGGTATTTCAATACGTTTATCGGTATCAGTCAATCAGCAACTTGCCTTGTACGTTTTGGCCCTGTACTTGGATGTTGTAGAAGTACATGCCGCTTTGCAGTCCGTCGCGGTCTATAAGCAGGGAGTTTCCGGCCATGCCGGTTTCCTTACGAACGGTTTTGCCCGTAATATCCACCAACGTAAACTGGAACGTAGCACCGCTAAAGCCGTTGATATTGATGGTGGCTTGGTTGCCAAACGGATTCGGGTAGATGCTAACGGCCCCGGCCAAGCTAGGCTGGCTTACGCTGCTAATGGTGCTGATGGTAACCTGCTCCGTGGCAGTTTGTATGTTGCCGCACACATCGTTATACTCCAAGGTGATGGTGTAAGTGCCCAAGGTATCGTAGGTAAAAGAGAACGAGGCACTGTTATCTGGGAAAGCCGCACCGTTACCAAAATCCCACCCATAGTTGCCCGTAACGCCGGTGGAGTTGTTATTGATAACCACCGTGTTTTCGGTTACGGATACGGAGAAATCGGCCACCCCGGCGGAAACACCCGCAACGGTTACGGAAGCAGTGGCCGTACAGGCCCCATCGGTTACGGTTACGGTATAGGTGTTGGGCGAATTAACGGCAATGGTTTGTTGGGTACCGCCCGTGTTCCACGCATAGGTTGGGTTGCCACCGCCACCGTTGCTGCCAGCGGTTAGGTTAAGGCTTTGGCCCGTGCAGAAAGAAGTGGCACCGCCCGGTGTGGTAACAAAAGCATTGAAAGCACCACATGGGTTTGCCGCGTTTTCGGCAATGGTGAAGCTCTGGGTATAGATATTGTCGCCGCTTGAGTCGCTATTGTTGTTGGAGCGGTTGGCCGCAATGTAGAACGTAACCGTACCTGTACCGGCGGCAGGGGCCTGCCAGCGGAAAGTCCAAGCCGGGGTGTTGCCGGCAGTAACGTTTTTGTGGCTCACGTACTGCCTGTCGAAAAACACGTCCAACACGGTCAAGTTCGCGTTACTGATGGAAAAAGTACCGGCAGAGTCGTTACTGGCATCCAAGGCGGTAATCTGGAAACCGTCTTTCGTGTTTCCCGTAGCGGGCGAAATCAAGCTGCTTACGTTCACCGTAAGGTTATACAGTTGGCCGGGCGTATAGCCGTTGGCAAACTGGTTGGTAGGCACCGTGTTGAACATGATATCGCTAGTGGCTATTGCGTTTACATTGTGGCAACCCGCCATGCCACAGGTCATCTCACCTGGCGCGCCAGTATGTCCGGCATCAGGCTGCGAGGCGCTGGTAAATACCGGTAGGTTGGCACCGATAATCAAGGAAAACGTCAATAATACGAGTAGTGTAGATTTTCTAAGTTTCATAGTTGGTTTTTGTTGAGCCAGACAAATATAGAAACATTATTCCGGCATTAAACCCAAGCATAGCGCAATTTAGGGCTTACATTACTAGTTTTAACCTAGATTTTCTTAATTTCAAGCCGCTTTAAAACCTCACCATGCCCTTTTCGCTCAAACAATTGGTGCCGTTGGCTTTACTCATAACGGCACTGTTTTCATCCGGATGCCAAAAAGATAGTTTCACTACCCGCACCGGATATGTGGTATGGTCGGGCGAGTTTATCGATGGCGGCTGTGGCTGGCTATTGAGTTTTGCCCCCGACCTACAATACCAGCCGCGCAACCTGCCCGATGGCTACAAGATAGATTCGCTGCTGGTGGAAGTAACGTATAAAGACCTCAAAAACCGCCCGGACTGCCTGAACCGCACCGATGTGGACGGACAGATATACATACATAAGATTGAACGCCCATTGTAATCGGGCATATTTACCCTCTCCATGCTGCAACACCTTACCGTAGTAGAACTTGCCGGGGTATTGGCCGGCCCAGCGGTGGGGATGTTTTTTGCGGAACTGGGTGCCAAAGTAATCAAGATAGAACACCCTGACGGCGATGTTACCCGCCAATGGAAACTGCCCAGCGAGGATGCCGCCAGCCAGGTTTCGGCCTACTTTAGTGCTGTAAACTGGGGCAAGGCATACCAGCGCATCAACCTCAAAACCGCCCAAGGGCAGGAAGAAGTACTTTCTTTGTTGGCTACCGCCGATGTGGTGCTCACTAACTTTAAGGCGGGCGACGACGTAAAGCTGGGACTGGATTACGAAACCTTAAAATCCCTCAACCCTAAACTGATATACGGTGCCATTACGGGCTTTGGTGCGGGCGACCCGCGCACGGCTTTCGACGTGGTGCTGCAAGCCGAAGCGGGCCTGATGTACATGAACGGTACGCCCGAAAGCGGCCCCGTAAAATGGCCCGTGGCGGTGGTGGATTTGATGGCTGCCCACCAACTAAAGGAAGGCATCCTATTGGCCCTGCTGCAACGCGAGCGTACGGGCCAGGGCGCGAAAGTAACCGTATCGCTATACGATGCGGCGGTGGCATCGCTCGCCAACCAAGCCACCAACTGGCTGATGGCGGGCCACGTGCCGCAACGCCTCGGCAGCCTGCACCCTAACATTGCCCCTTATGGCGAAACCCTTATGTGTGCCGATGGCGGGCAAATCGTTCTCGCCGTGGGCAGCAACGGGCAGTTCGAATCGCTGTGCCGAGTACTTGGATTGGAAGAACTACCCGCCGACCCTCGGTTTGCCAACAACTACCAGCGGGTGCTGCATCGGCAGCAATTGATAGACCTGTTGCAAGCCCAAGCCGCCCCTTGGCAGCGAGATGGGCTGCTGGCCGCCCTGTTGGCGGCCCAAGTGCCCGCCGGGGCCATCCGCAACATGCAAGAGGTTTTCGGGCAGCCCAGGGCGCAGCAACTTATCCGTGAGGAGGTGATAGCGGGTATTAATACACGCCGCCCGGCCACGGCGGTTTTTAAGATTAGTTGATGTGTTTGTTTTAACATAATGGACATGAAAAGATTATCCAGTACATTATTATTTCCCACTAGCACTGGCATTCACCGTCCAATGTTTTGCTCCTATGGAGCTTTATAAATGGTAGGATATTTAGACTACAGATGTTGGGCCCCGCTGGGGCTGAAAAGCTCCGTAGGAGCCAAACATCTGTAGAAGAACAGATGCATAAGGCAAAACAGCTCCGTAGGAGCGCAATATTTTTCTTTCACATTGCATCTAGTCGCCCCGTGGTTTTCTTACCCTTGGCGGTTAAGCC
>CAYYZT010000297.1:0-426 GCA_964476015.1 uncultured Chitinophaga sp. | reverse complement strand
TCCGCCAAATCCCCAAACCCTTATCTTTACCCCTATGACGAAAACAACTGCGGCCATTACGGGCGTGCATGCTTGGCTACCGGAGTATCGGCTCACCAATGCCGAACTGGAGCGCATGGTGGATACTACCGAGGAGTGGATACTGAGCCGCACGGGCATCCGCGAGCGGCGCATCCTGCGGGGCGAGGGACTGGGCACCAGCGACATGGCCGATAAGGCGGTGCTGGGCCTGCTGGAAAAAACGGGCACCAAACCCGAGGAAATTGACCTGCTGATTTGCGCCACCGTAACGCCGGATATGCAGTTTCCGGCCACAGCCAACATTATTTGCGACAAAGTGGGCATCAAGAACGCTTTTAGCTACGACCTCAACGCGGCCTGTTCAGGCTTTCTATATGCCCTTACTACTGCCAGTGCCTATATACA
>CAYYZT010000296.1:0-4671 GCA_964476015.1 uncultured Chitinophaga sp. | reverse complement strand
GCTATCAATTTGGGTATGGAGCGGCCGCCGTTGGTCAGGTATTGGTCCATCAGTTCCAGGTTCTCGTCGCGCAGCACCAGTTTCATTTCAATGTTGGGCGTTTGCTGCTCCATCAGGTGCAGCACGGGCAGGTTTTGCGCCGCATCGCCGCACCAGCCTTCGGTTATTACCAGCCAAGTGTATTTACGCTTCAAGTTCTTCAATATAGCCAGCAAATCATCGTTAAGGGCCACCGTTTTTTCGATGCGCTCCATGCGGGTCACGTTCAGGCGGGTATAGTCCACATAACCTTCTGGGTGGCCATCGCCCGTGGTTTTGCCCTCGGCAAGTCGTTCGTCAATCAGGTCGCGATATTCGGGGTAAGTAAGGGCTTTGGCTAGGTAGGGTTGGAAGGTGGTCATGGTTTTGCGAGATGGGTGGATTTATGGGAGAACAAATGAGGAAGGGAATCGTTCAAAAATATGGATTGGCAACAAAAACATCCATTATTGCAAAAGCCTAATTGATGTTAACCTTACAATGCTGCCCAAAGACTTGAAGCAACCCGTTGAGATATGTTGTAAAGCGAATCAACCACTGCGGTAGACACACATCATGCTGCGCAGCAGGGGATTGCTTCGGGCCATTAAAGAGCAAAACAAACTTCAAATTCATGCTGGCCCTCGCAATGACGTATTCATATCACCCATTGCACTGCTTGCACACCCCCTGCACCAAAAAATTGGTTTCGGTAAGGGTGTAGCCTTTGGGCAGTTTTACTTGGGGTATGGGCAGCTCGTCCATACACTGCGTGGTGCCGCATTGGGTGCATTTAAAGTGTATGTGGTTGTCCTCGTGCTGGTGATCGTCGCAGTGGTCGCTGCACAGGGCATAGCGGGTGCTGCCGTCATCCACGGGCACTTTATGCAGTAGCCCTTTTTCCATAAACGAGGTAAGGGTGCGGTAAATGGTCACGCGGTCGTATTGCTCGCCCACGTTCTTCTCCACATCGCCGTGAGAAAGGGCATGGGTTTCTTTCAGGAAAGCGTTGAGCACATCTACCCTGGCCTCCGTGTTGCGCAGGTTGTGTTCTTTGAGGATGGATACCGCGTTTTGTTTCATGGTTAACTGGTTGATCAGTTAATCGGTTAATCGGTGAAAGGGTTATTAGTTATTGGTTGATTGGTTATTGGTATCTACTTAACCACAAAGTTCGCAAAGTAATTTCACAAAGGACACAAAGCTAAAACTTCATTACATCGCACATTGTACCTCGTACATTTATTTTGCCACAAGTCTTGTGTCTTGTGTCTAATATCTTGTGTCTAATCGAAAGACTGGTTATGGTTACTGCTTATTTCCAGCATCAGCTCAAATTCTTCGGGCGTTAGGTCGTTGAAGTAATAGTTTACGGGGTTGATTTTCACCCCGTTCTTGATTACCTCGTAGTGCAGGTGCGGCCCGGTGGACGTACCGGAATTACCCACCACGCCCAATGTTTCGCCGCGCAATACCTTTTGCCCCTGTTTCACGCCGATTTTGTGCATGTGCCCATACAGCGTTTGGAACCCAAACCCGTGATCGATGATAACGTGGTTGCCGTAGCCGCCCTTGCCATACTCCACATGCACTACTTTGCCGTTGCCGGTAGCGTAAATATCCGTGCCTACGGGCGCGGTAAAATCCATGCCCGTGTGCATTTTGTAGGTTTTGTAAATAGGGTGGATGCGCATGCCGTAGCCCGATGCCACGCGGGTGAGGTCTTTATTGGCCACGGGCATGATGGCGGGGATGGAAGCCAACATGGTTTCCTTGTTTTTGATAAGCTCCGTTACCTCATCGTAGCTTTTGCTCTGCACGTACATTTTTTTGCGAAGCTTGTCCACCAACATGGCGGTACTGGTCATTAGGTCCGTGTTATCGTAGCCCTCTAGGTCTTTAAATTTGTGCGCGCCACCGGTGCCCGCCCCACGAATGGAGATAGGGATGGGTTCCGCCTCAAACACCACGCGGTATATGTTCTCGTCGCGGTATTGCAGCCCGTCCAGCACGTCGCTCATTTGCAGCAGCTTTTGGTCCATGAGGGCGTACTCAATTTCCAGTTTCTCTATTTCGCGCTTCAGCAGCTTCTCTTTGGGCGAATCGAAATAATAAAACCCCACCATGGCCACGCCGATGCCGAACAGTGCCGAGGTTATCAAAAACCCCAGCCCCGTAAGCACCCACCGCGCCACGGAGGGCTTCACGCGCTCGTAGCGGAGGGTTTGCTTGTTGTAGTAGTATTTTACTTTTTTCATTTGGTCCACAGTCCACAGTCGACGGTCCACGAAAAATGGTTTCGGGTTGCGAGTTACGGGTTCCGAGTTTTTTATGAAAAATAACAACCTAACTGACGTATCAAAAAGCAAGCAAATCTTGATACTTGATACTCGCTACTTGATACTAAAATCATGTAATTTTGCACTCTTATGCCCACGGGACATTAAACAAAAATAAACATTTCAGCCACTTGGCAAAACCTAAATAACGTTAAAGCCGTGCCCAAACAACTTACATCAGCCGAAATCAGGGAGACTTTTCTGAATTTTTTCAACTCCAAGGAGCACCGTATCGTTCCCTCCGCGCCCATCGTGGTGAAGGACGACCCCACGCTGACGTTCACCAATGCGGGCATGAACCAGTTCAAGGAATTTTTCCTCGGCAACAAAACGCCCGACAACCCGCGCATTGCCGATACCCAGAAGTGCCTGCGCGTGAGCGGCAAGCACAACGACTTGGAGGAAGTGGGTCTGGATACGTACCACCACACCATGTTCGAGATGCTGGGCAACTGGAGCTTTGGCAACTATTTTAAGAAAGAGGCCATAGAATGGGCTTGGGAATTGTTGGTGGATGTGTACGGCATTGATACCAGCCGCATGTACGTTACGGTGTTCCAAGGCGATAAGGACGACAACCTGCCCGAAGACGACGAGGCCCGCCAACTGTGGAGCAAATTTATGCCGCTGGACCGCATCCTGTCGTGCAGCAAGAAGGACAACTTCTGGGAAATGGGTGCCACCGGCCCCTGCGGCCCCTGCACCGAGATACACGTGGACATGCGCACCGATGCCGAGCGCGCCGCCGTAAACGGCCGCGACTTGGTAAACAATGACCACCCACAGGTTATCGAGATATGGAACCTGGTGTTTATCCAGTTCAACCGCAACGCCGACGGCAGCCTTACGCCGCTGCCCGCCAAGCACGTGGATACGGGCATGGGTTTCGAGCGGCTGTGTATGGTGCTACAAGGCAAGCGCAGCAATTACGATACGGACGTGTTTACGCCCATTATTAAAGAAATAGAGAAGATAAGCGGCATAGAGTACACCTTTGCCGATACCAAGAGCGACATCGCCATGCGCGTGATTGCCGACCACATCCGTGCCGTGTCGTTCACCATTGCCGATGGCCAACTGCCCAGTAACACGGGCGCGGGCTACGTTATCCGCCGCATTTTGCGCCGCGCCGTGCGGTATGGCTATTCTTACCTGAACCTGAAAGAACCCTTCATCTACCAACTGCTGCCTACCTTGGCCGGGCAGTTGCAATACGTGTTCCCGGAGCTGCAACAGCAACTGGATTTTGTTTCCAAGGTAATCAAAGAGGAAGAGGCTTCTTTTCTCAACACCCTCGGCAGCGGCCTGCGCAAGTTTGCCCAGATTACGGATGATTTGAAAGGCAACGTAATCGGCGGCAAAGAGGCTTTCGAGTTGCTGGACACGTTTGGTTTCCCTATCGACCTTACCCGCCTGCTGGCCACCGAAGGGGGCTTGGAGGTGGACGAAAACGGCTTTGAGGCCGAACTGCAAAAGCAAAAGACCCGCAGCCGCGCCGATGCCAACGTGCAGCAGGGCGACTGGATAGTTTTAAAGGAAGACGAAGACCAAGAGTTTATCGGCTACGACCAACAGGAGGCCGACGTGGTAATTACCCGCTACCGCAAGGTAAAAGCCAAGGACAAGGAGCAGTACCAACTGGTGTTCAACATTACCCCGTTCTATGCCGAAAGCGGCGGCCAAGTTGGCGACACGGGTACCATTACCGCCAACGGCGACCGCATCCGTATCCTCGACACTAAGAAGGAAAACAACCTGATAGTACACTGGGCCGATAAGCTGCCGAGCCATCCGGAGACTACCTTCCATGCTCAAGTGGATAATGAGAAAAGAAACCGTACCGAACTGAACCACAGCGCGACACACCTGTTACATGAAGCGTTGCGCGAAGTGCTGGGCCACCACGTGCAGCAAAAAGGCTCGTTGGTAAACGACCAATATCTACGTTTCGATTTTAGCCACTTCAGCAAGGTAACGGATGAGGAAATGGCCCGCGTAGAGCAAATAGTGAACGAGCGCATCCGTGCCAACTTCCCGCTCGACGAGCGTAGAAACGTACCCATCAACGATGCCAAGGCCCTCGGTGCCATGGCCCTTTTCGGCGAGAAATACGGCGAGGTGGTGCGTGTTATCAAATTCGGCAACAGCGTGGAGCTTTGCGGCGGCACGCACGTAAAGGCCACGGGCCAAATCGGCTTGCTGAAAGTAACCACCGAAACCGCCGTGGCCGCTGGCATCCGCCGCATCGAGGCCGTTACGGGTGCAGGTGCGTTGGAATATATCAATGATAACGACCTCAGTGAGCTGGTTTATG
>CAYYZT010000295.1:3081-4673 GCA_964476015.1 uncultured Chitinophaga sp. | reverse complement strand
GCCACCGTAAGTACCAGCAGATACGATGTAGGCAGAACCGCCACCGTTGTCAAAAAACAAACGGATGCTGTTGAAAAACAGGGCCGTGTTGTTATCCGCGCGGGTTACTTTGTAGTAGTTGCCGTTGAGGATAAAAGCATCCACATCGTTCGCGTTGCTTTTCTCTACGGTAAAACGGGCGCGGAAATCGCCGCCGAAATACTGTACGTACTCAGCCAACGAGCTGATGCGGGTAGGTTTAAGCAAGAGGCTCTTGCCGCCGCGCTCGGCTTTCTCGGTATACCCGATAAAGGCCGGCACCGCAGTGGCCACCTGCACGATGGAGCTAGGAAAAGCATTCTTTTCCTGAATGTAAACTCCTGGGGTTTTCAATGTTAATGCCATTGGTTATTGAGGTGTTTAAGGGTTAGTAAATGAATATTTCGGTATAAAATTCTCCTGGTTTCTCTGTCATCGGTTTCAGTTGCTCGGGCTGTGGGTTGGGCAGGGCCTTGATTACGGTTTTGCCGCCCCCCTTCTTCTCGTCGAAGTTTTTGTGCAACTGAAACTTGTAGGTACGCTCTTCGGTAAAGTCAAGCGGCTTGTCGGAAAAAAACGTCTCCGATTCGTGCTTGCCCAATACCTGCTCTTTCTGCGGGCCAATAAAGTGGATGCCGCTTTTGCCGTTTGCTATAGCCAACCCGTCAAGGTCGCGCAAATGGTCGCTCATTATATAGTACTTCCAATATACGGCGCGGCGGTTGAAATCCAAGGTGTACTCCAACGGCTTCACCGTTAAATCATCTTTAATGGGCCGTGCCGACTCGCGTACCCTTTTGCTGAAATGGAATTCCAGCACGGCAAAGGGTTTCTGCCAACCAAACAGCTTGTCCACGAAGAAAGGATATTCCGCTTTGCCGTCGTTCCACACATAATAGCCGCCCTCGTCTTCAAAACCGTTTACCTCCATGCCATTTGGCCGTTCGGTTATGGTTCCGGTTGGGTGGTTAAATATATCCAAAACGGCGTTATTATTATCCTTTTTGTTTTTATGAACCAACATCACCGTGTTTCCTTGAAACAGGGCCACGGTGTCGTTATCTCCAACGTGGTTGCCCCTCGTCAGCCCCACTTGGTTGCCGCTGGGCCGTGCTGGCGAAAGCGCGTTGCTGAAATAGTAAACCCTGTCTTGCGGTACGAAGGGCAAATCGGTGTAGTTCAAAAGTGCCACGTCATCCAGATATAGCCAGAATTGTAGCTTCACTCCATCGGCCAACAGTGCTTGCAGCTTTTCTTCCGAGCCTGCACCTTCCGCATCGTATAACACCGCCATCTGCCCACGGGCCTGTTTCCAAGCCAAGCCGTAGTTCCTCATCGTTTGCTCGGTAATGGGCGACGCCTTTATGGTAGCACGCTCCAGCAAACCACTTCGAAAGTAGTTGTGCCGCAAGCCGAGCCTTAATAAAGGTTTGTAGTTAAAATCCATTGCCTATTTATCTTACCGATGAATCAGAACCCGTAATGGCAGAGGTAATACCGCCCACGTAATCGTCCTCGAAATGTATGTAACGTACCAAGTACACTACCGATGCGATGTACTTGGGCCCCACATA
>CAYYZT010000295.1:0-3071 GCA_964476015.1 uncultured Chitinophaga sp. | reverse complement strand
TGCCCAAATATTGCTCAGTTCGTGAAAACTGAGTTTCGCTATCTCGAAATGCAACTGCCGCACCCGGTGGTCCAATTCAGAATTCTGTGGGTTGAACACGTTCTTGTATTGGAAAAAACTGATTATGTGCGACAGGAATTTCAACGATTCCTCATAGTTGTTCTCATCAAAGCACGAAGCGAACATTACGTACAGGTTCAGCTTGATGGGTACTCTTCCATGCGAAAACGCACTTCCCAATCCCCCTCCGGGTCCGTTTACGTTGATGATTCCTTCACGGCTCACGTTCACCAGCGTTGCCACCACCTTGTTCTCGTTGCCAATAGGGATGGAGCCGTCAGGGTTTACCAAATTGCCCAGCACTACCCTATCCTCAAACAAACCCACCCGGGCACCCAAGTGCTCGTTTATCTCGTTTATAACCACTGCTAGCGCTTCGTGTATCATCCCCTCTCCTGCTTATGGCAGCTCCCTGTTTTTAAGCCATTTCGGCAATATCCAGAACACAAAAATCACGGCCAGTATAATGCCCAGTATCATGCCCACGGTAAACAGGAAACTGGAGCTTTCCCATGCCCGCTCGAAGAACCGCGTAATGCGTGCCCACATCAGCATACTGATGGAAAGTATCGCCACGCTGGTAATCAATACGTATAGGTAAGGCTTGCTGGCCTTGTACTTGGAGCCCATTTGCAACCTACGGATAATGAACGTTGCCCTTGTTACGATAAAGGTAAGCCCGCCGATAAACATGAACATACGCAACCAGTTGTCCAAATTGGACGTAGCGGGGTTGTAGGTGGATGGGCGGCGCAATACGTTGATAAGCCTTGTAAAGCGCGACTTGAACCACTTGCCCACGTTGCTTTTTCCTGTATTGGCCAGTTTGATGGCAATGGTATCGGAAGGTACGGGCACTATTTGCAGAAACTTGTCTTCCAACACGTTCCAAAACTCCTTGTTGCCACCGTCCATGCCCAAGGCCCAGATGCCGACACCGCCAAGTTTCTTCTCGATAATCATATCGAACTTCATGCCCAAGCTGCGGGCATTATCAAACCACACCTGCTCAAATACATTGTAGCGGCCCGGTACGGGGGTATTGTAATACGGGGTAAGGCTGGCCTCGTAAAAGAGCGGCTCCCTATCGGGGAACATGCCTTTTATTTGAGCATAGCTCAAACTGCGGATAAACCTAGTGGCTTTGCCGGGTACTTCCTTGCCTTCCACTTCCCACTGTACGCCGTAGTACGGTATGGCCAAAATCAGTTTTTCTGCAGGCACTTTGTTTTTCAAATAAGCATCAATGGAGGTGCCCAGATTGTACTGTGCATACTTGGCACCGCCGCTCAACGGGGCCGACGGACCCGTATTCACGCTAAATCCGCCCGTATATTCATAGCCCATCATCACAAACAAATCTACAAACGGCACCATGGCCTGCACATCGTAAGCATTGGTATAATCAATGGCGGGGATGGTAATGCTGATTTGGTAATTTGGGTTGATTTGGTCGAAAGACTTTCTCAGCTTCTGCAACAACGCCACAAACTCATGCCTGTAGCGGTAGTTCAGCTTCTCGAAGTTAATGTTTACGCCGTTGGCGTTGCGCTGCACCACCAAATCGCGGATGGTGGACACGAAATTGTTCTGCGCCGCCGGGTTTGCAAGGAACAACGAAAGGTCTTTCTCGTTCAAACAAGTAGCGGTAAGCACCACTTTGCAACCTTTTTCTTGGGCAAGGTCGATTACATCCGTAGTGTTCCAGTCGTGAATGGTGCGGTAACCGCCCGTTACCGGGTTCAGTTCGTAAGAGAAGTAGGCCAGCGTGGTAAGCAAACTGTAATCATACTTTCGGTAGCTATCGCCCATCCAATGTGGGTGCCAGCCGAAAATCTCGTTTTGCAGGGCAAATTTGTATTCGCGCACTACATACCTATCATCGCCGAGTTTCACGGTATCTTTCTTGCCCAGTTCGCCGCCCAATTTGGCTTCTTTCTTTATTTGGCGTTGCTCGTCCACTTGGCTTTCCAGCTTATCGCGCAGCATCAGTTTCTCTGCCAGTTCGGCCTGCAATTGTAGGTTCAGCTTCCGCAGTTCCTCCACGCTATCGTTTACGGTGTATGATGGCAGCGGCGGAAGTTCCACCGTGGCCGTATCTGCTATGGGAGGTACAATGGCCGAAACGGGCAACTTGCCCCCTACCGCATTGTTCACTTCTTCCTGGATGATTTTCTTCAACGTATCCAGCGTAATGGCCGGTGCTACCGGGGCATCATCGCCTTTTTTCTTTTTATCCTCTTTTTTCGGCTCTTCTTTTTTTGCTTCCTCTTTCTTAGGCTCCTGCTTTACGGTCTCGGGTGCCGGGGCAGGCTCTTCCTTGGGTGCGCTTTTAATAAAATCGGTCAGTACCGAGCTTGGCTTGGGCGTATCCACCTGCAACATTACGTTGCCATGCTTGTTGCCCAGCGCATATACAAAGTTGGAGGGCAGCATAGGTGCCGGGCCACGCTCAGGTTTCAATGCAAACGACGAAACGATAAGCTCTGCCGGAGGTGGCACCAAGTTGTAATCTACGTTTACGGGCTTGGAGCTAGGGTTTAGCAAAGGCGTTGGTGCTAATACCATTGCGCTCTTGGGGGTAGTGGTGCGCATTTGGTCAACCACGGTAGGCAATACGGGCTTGCCGTCGGCCTTTACCGAAGGGCCCATCGTAGGCTTTACTGTTGGCTTCACGTCCGGTTTTACCAAGGGCATCGGCTCCAAAGTAACGGCTGGCTTGCTTTCGGCATTCAAGAATTCGGTATTGGAAGGCGCCACTGGCTTGGCATCGGCTTTTACCGATGGGCCCAATGTGGGTTGTACCACTGGCTTGCTATCGGGCTTTACCAATGGGATAGGCTCAACGGATGTCGACTTTTTCGGGGCATTCATATAGCTCGGTACCGGGGCAGTTATGGGCTTGGCATCCGTTTTTACCAATGGGTTTACCTGCGGGTCGAGGGCGGGCTTCTCCGTAGTAGGTTTTGGATTAACGGTAGTTATAGTTACGGTAGGCTTTACCTCCGTGG
>CAYYZT010000294.1:0-4673 GCA_964476015.1 uncultured Chitinophaga sp. | reverse complement strand
CTTATTTTTATCCGCGCACTTCTTATTTACCTCTTACATTTGGAATAACCGTACTTAAACGTGAACGGCCACACAGGCTGTATACAAAGAGGTATTTTGCCACTGATGGAGCAATTTAAAGTAGACCTATCCAACTGCGATAGGGAGCCCATACATATTCCGGGCCGGGTGCAAGCACACGGCTTCTTGCTCGCTTACCGCCCCGGTAGCGGACAGATAGAGTTTGCCAGTGAGAACGTCAAAGACTTTACTGACATAGCCGCCAAACAAGCCATCGGCTTAACCATGCAGGATTTTATGGAGCTGCAAAAGCCTATTCACTTCCGCGCCGAACATTTGGAGCAGGTGCTGGCGGGCATAGAGGCGGGCAAAACGGAATTCTTTGTCCGCATAACAGGCAAAAAGCAATCTTTTAACCTGATAGGCCACAAAAGCGACGAATTGGTAGTGCTGGAGTTTGAGCCCGTGGCCGACGACGTAACGGGCATTAAGCTGCACAACGTCATCGGCGACCTTATTAACCCTATACAACAGGGTATCAGCCTTTCCGACCTGCTTACGCTGTTGGCCAAGCACGTAAAAAACATCATCCAGTACGATAGGGTGATGGTATATAAATATTGGGAAGACTGGCACGGCGAGGTGGTGGCCGCAGAAAAGAACGAGGATTTGGAGCCTTTCCTAGGGCTGCATTACACCGCATCCGATATTCCCAAGCAGGCCCGGGAGCTGTATCTGACCAATTTGGTACGCATTATTACCGATGTAAATTCGGTTCCCTCCCCCTTGGTTACCACCGCTGGCAACAACGAGCCGTTGGATTTAACCCATAGCACCCTACGGGCCGTGTCGCCCATGCATATACAGTATTTGCAAAACATGGGCGTAAGGGCCAGTTTTAGCATATCGTTGGTACACCAGGGCAAGCTTTGGGGGCTTATTGCCTGCCACAACTATGCGCCACGGTTCATCAATTTTGAAAGCAGGCAGGCTTGCAAGCTCTTGGCACAGTTGCTTTCCACTACCCTCAATGCCAAGGTGGACGAGGAGCAGGCTTTAACAAGCAACCAATACAAGGAAGAGGCCGACAAAATTTTCGATACCCTTTACGCTACCGGCGATGTGCCCCAAAGCCTCATCAACAATGGCCGCTCCATACTCAACATAGGGCAGGCCACCGGCGCGGCACTGGTGTTTGAAGAAAAAATATACACCATCGGCCAAACGCCCAGCACCGATGAAATAAAGGCTTTGACACGTTGGCTGCAAAGCAATGCCCAAACCCGCTTGTACCATACCAACAACCTGCCCAAGTTTTACACCCAAGCGGCCCAGTACAGCGATGTGGCCAGCGGGTTGATGGCGGTAGAATTGTTTAAGAGCAACGGCGAATACATACTGTGGTTTAAGCCGGAGCTGCATCAAACCGTGAAGTGGGCCGGCAAACCGCAAAAGCCCATAGAGGTGGATACCACCGGGGCCACCCGGCTTACCCCGCGCCAATCGTTCGCCATTTGGTACGAAGAGGTGAAACACACCTCCCAATCGTGGGAAAACGCGGAGATATTGACCGCCTTGCGCTTGCGAGAGGGTATTTTGCAGGTCATCAGCCAAAAGGCCGACGAAACCCGCAAGCTAAACGAAAAGCTCAAGGAAGCATATGACGAGCTGGATACCTTTAGCTATACTATTTCGCACGATTTGCGCACCCCGCTTTCCATCATCAGAAGCTATACCGAGATTTTGATGGAGGAGCTGGAGGAAATGCCTACCAAAGACGTGAAAGCTATGCTGCACCGCATTATAGAGGGCACGGAAAACATGGAGTCATTGATAAAGGAGGTTTTGGCGTACTCCCGCCTTAGCGGTTTCGATGCCTCCTCGTTCGACGACATAGATATGTCGCAGATGCTCAACGAGGTATTGCAGCAGGCACAGAGCAAGCATCGTAACAATGCGGCATCGGTGCAAATGGTGCAAACGCCAAACATAAAAGCCCCGCGCGCCATAGCCAAACAGATTTTCGGCAACTTGGTGGAGAACGCCATAAAATATTCTTATAAACAAAAAAAGCCGTCCGTTGTTATTAAGGGTGAACGCCTTGAAAACGAAATACTTTACGAAATAAGAGATAATGGCATAGGAATTGATGCCAATCAAGGAGATAAAGTATTTATGCTGTTTAAGCGACTGGACAACGCCGTAAACTATGAAGGTACCGGCATTGGCCTGGCAACCGTAAAAAGGTTGGTGAAAAAGATAGGCGGCAGAATATGGTTCGAAAGCGAATTAAATAAAGGCACTACCTTTTATGTTACTTTTCCAATAGTTACTACCGATGAAAAAGACAATTGATATATTATATATAGAGGACAATCCGGACCAAATCCTGTTTGTTACCAAAGCCATTAAAAAAATCAATGCCGACCTGAACATTATTGCCGTAGACAATGGCCGGGAAGCCCTTGCCATGCTGGGCAAGCACAACGGGCCCGAAATGGTGAGGCCACGCCTGATTTTGCTTGACCTGAACATGCCCGGTTTCAGTGGTTTGGAGATACTGAAGGCCATTAAAAGCGACGAAGACTTAAAGCTGATACCCATTACCATGTTCTCTACATCCGACAACGAGGAAGACGTGAAGCGTACCGTACGGATGGGTGCCAACGCCTATGTAGTGAAACCTACCGGCTATAACAAATTGATAGAGTGTTTGGGCCAAATTTGCAACTTCTGGCTCAAAACCAATTACAGCACACAATTACATTCTTACTAATAATTGGTTATTGGTTGATTGGTTACTAGTTATTAGAATTTTTAACAACACTATAACCACCAATAACTAATAACCAGTAACTAATAACTACTACAACAGTTTCCTACGTTTCATTTCTTTGGTAATCATATTCAATTCGCGCCCCGTTTGTCCCTCCACCGAACTGTTCTCTTGGGCGCGCCGAATCAAGTAAGGTATCACCTCTTTTACAGGCCCGTAAGGGATATATTTGGTGGCGGTAAACCCTTCTTTCGCTAAATTGAACGTAATGTGGTCTCCCATGCCATATAACTGGGCAAAAAACACGGATGAATGATCTTTAGGCAATCCGCGCGCCTCCATTTGGTCGGCGAGGTATTTACAGTCTTCTTCGTTGTGCGTGGCGGCGCAAAAGGCCAGGTTTTGCCCTATGTGCTCTAGGCAAAAATCCAGCGCGGCTTTGTAATCATGGTCTACCGCAGGTTTATCGGCATGTATGGGCGATGGGTAGCCCATCTTGCGAGCGCGCTCCCGTTCTTTCTCCATATAAGCGCCACGCACCAGTTTTGCTCCAAGGTGGTAACCCTCTTGCTTGGCCCTTTCATAGCTTTCTTTGAGGTAAGGCAGGCGGCTGGCGGCATAAAGCTGATAGGTGTTGTACACAATGGCTTTCTCTTGGTTGTAAGCCTCCATCATTTCCTCAATAAGCCTATCCAGCGGGCGTTGTATCCAGGTTTCCTCCGCATCAAAAAATATACCCGTGTTGGCCGCAAGCCCAGCGGCGCAGATTTTATGCAGCCGCTGCCTGATACGTTCGTATTCGACCATTTCGCTGGCCGACAGCGAGTCCGCGCGATGAACTTTCTCCAACAGCGCAAAACGCCCCAACCCCGTAACCTTTACCGTGATGAGCTTTACATGGTCATTGTTTTTCACAAAATGTAACGCCTCCAGCAGGTGCTTTACCGTTTTATCAAAATCCGCTTCGCTGTTTTTGCCCTCTATGCCGTAATCCAGCACACTCTGCACGCCCTCTTGGGCCAAGCGGTTTACGGTTCGCTCGGTTTCGCGAAGCGTTTCGCCGCCCACAAACTGGCCATAAATGGTAGGCTTGGCAAAAAGGCCCACGGGCAGGTACCACTTGAGGGCCACTTGCGCCAATTTGCCGCCAAGGTTCACCAACGAATTGTACTGGAAAAACTGGAAGATATAATACGACTTCCGCAACTCGGCATTGCTTTTATAGGCAAAGGCGGCTTGGGTATCCTCGAAGTTAAGCATCGGTGCTGGGATGGGTTATTAGTTATTGGTTACTGGTTATTGGTCTGCAATTTTGAAACCAATCCCGGTTGCTCTTGTTTTACAATAGAGAACCCGCCAATTTCGATGTAAATTTACAACGGTTTGTTGGCATTGACATTCCTCAAGCATCAACCAATAACCAGTAACCAATAACTAATAACCTGTAACCATTGCAAATTTCTCCCCTAGATAGCTGGATGCCCGGCAACCGCAGGCCGGTGCTTATTTCAGGCCCTTGCAGTGCCGAGTCGGAAGAACAGGTGCTGCAAATAGCCCGCGAACTGGTGCCGCTGGGCATCAACCTGTTCCGTGCCGGCATATGGAAGCCCCGCACCCGCCCGGGGGCGTTCGAGGGCATCGGTGCCGTGGGGCTAAAGTGGCTGCAAACCGTAAAGCAGGAAACAGGCCTTAAAACCACCGTGGAAGTGGCCACCGCCGCCCATGTGGAGCTTTGCCTAGAGCATGGCATAGATGTGCTGTGGATTGGTGCCCGCAGCACCGTAAACCCTTTTACGGTGCAGGAAATAGCCGATGCGCTAAAGGGGGTGGATATACCCGTAATGGTTAAAAACCCCGTAAACCCCGACCTCAACCTGTGGATAGGGGCCATAGAGCG
>CAYYZT010000293.1:0-4737 GCA_964476015.1 uncultured Chitinophaga sp. | reverse complement strand
ATTGGTATAGAGCACTTGCTATTGGGCCTTATCCGCGAAGGCGAGGGCATGGCAATTCGCGTAATGAAGTCGCTGGAGGTGGATGTGCCCCGGTTGCGCAAAAGCGTGGAAGAGGCCATTAAAGACAAGATAGCCAAGAACGCCTATAACACTGGCAGCCTGCCGCTAACCAAGCAAGCCGAAAAGATATTGAAGATTACCGTTTTGGAGGCCAAAGTGCTGAAAAGCGATACTATAGGAACGGAGCATTTGCTGCTGTCAATCCTTAAAAATCCCGATAATATAGCTACACAACTATTGAAGCAGTTTGATATTGACTATGACGTATTTAAAGCAGAACTAGACTACGTGAGACACGAAATTAGAGACGAACTTTCGGGCGGCGGCGACCAAGGCGACGACGAGGGTTACGAAGACGACGAACGCCGCAGCTACGGCGCAGGTGGCGCCAGCAAAAAGCAAGGAGCCACCAAGAGCAAAACCCCGGTTCTTGACAATTTTGGCAGGGACGTGACCAAATTGGCAGAAGAGGGCAACCTCGACCCGATTGTAGGCCGCGCCACCGAAATTGAGCGAGTGAGCCAAATATTGAGCCGCCGCAAAAAGAACAACCCTATATTAATAGGTGAGCCGGGCGTGGGCAAAACCGCCATTGTGGAAGGTTTGGCCCTGCGCATCATCAAGCGGCAGGTAAGCCGCGTGCTGTTCGACAAGCGAATCGTGATGCTTGATTTGGCCGCTCTGGTGGCCGGAACCAAGTACCGTGGCCAGTTTGAGGAGCGCATGAAGGCCATTATGAATGAACTGGAAAAGAACCGCGACGTTATTTTGTTCATCGACGAGATACACACCATAGTAGGTGCGGGCGGCGCAACCGGCTCGTTGGATGCCAGCAATATTTTCAAGCCGGCTTTGGCCCGTGGCGAACTGCAATGTATCGGTGCCTCTACTTTGGATGAATACCGCCAATACATCGAGAAAGACGGTGCTTTGGACCGCCGTTTCCAGAAGGTAATCATCGATCCTCCTTCGCCTGAAGAAACGGTGCATATCCTTAACAACATCAGGCCCAAATATGAGGACTTCCACAACGTGGAATACTCTAAAGAGGCCATCGATGCCACTGTTAAGCTGAGCGCGAGGTATATTACCGATCGTTTCTTCCCGGATAAAGCCATCGACGTATTGGATGAAGTGGGCGCCCGCGTTCACTTAAAGAACATCCACGTACCGGAGAGCATCATCGATTTGGAGAAGAAAATAGAGGACATCAAGGTTCAGAAAAACCAAGTGGTGAAGAGCCAAAAGTATGAAGAAGCTGCCCGCCTTCGCGACAGTGAGAAGAAGCTTTTGGAAGACCTCGACAAGGCCAAGATTGACTGGGAGGAAGAAACCAAGAACAAAAAATACCCTGTAAACGAGGAAGATATAGCCGAAGTAGTGGCCATGATGACGGGTATCCCCGTGAACCGCATTGCCCAAAGCGAGAGCAACAAGCTACTGACCATGACCGCCGACCTACAGAAAGCGGTAATAGGCCAAGACGAAGCTATAGTGAAGATTACCAAGGCCATACAGCGTAACAGGGTAGGGTTGAAGGACCCCAAAAAGCCTATCGGTACGTTTATTTTCCTAGGCCCTACGGGTGTGGGTAAAACCGAGCTGGCACGGGCCTTGGCACGTTATCTGTTCGATACCGAGGACTCTCTGATAAGGGTGGATATGAGCGAATACATGGAGAAATTCGCCATCACCCGTTTGATTGGCGCGCCTCCCGGATACGTGGGATACGAAGAAGGTGGACAGTTGACCGAAAAGGTACGACGCAAGCCCTATTCCGTAATCTTGTTGGATGAGATTGAGAAGGCCCACCCGGACGTGTACAACCTGTTGCTGCAAGTGCTGGACGACGGTATACTTACCGATGGCCTTGGCCGTAAGGTGGACTTTAAGAATACCTTGATTATCATGACTTCCAACATCGGCGCACGCCAATTGAAGGAGTTTGGCAAGGGTATCGGTTTTGCTACCAATGCTAGGGAAAGCAGCAGCGACGACTACGAGAAAGGCGTTATCGAAAAGGCCCTGAAAAAGACCTTCTCGCCAGAATTCCTGAACCGTATCGACGATGTGATTATCTTCAATTCGCTGAAGAAGGAAGATATCTTCCTCATTATCGATATTGTGCTGAAAGGCGTTTACAAACGCTTGGCCGAGCTTGGCTACGTGGTAGAACTTACCGAAGCTGGCAAAGACTTCCTGTCGGAAAAGGGCTACGACCCTCAGTTTGGCGCAAGGCCATTGCACCGCGCCATCCAAAAGTACTTGGAAGACCCGTTGGCAGAGGAAATCCTTCGTGCACAAGTGAAGGAGGGCGACGTTTTCCAAGTGGATAGGTTGGGCAACGACGATAAGCTTACCATCACCATCAAAAAAGCCAAGCCGGGCAAGAAATTGGCCAAAAGCGATGGCACTGATGATGATAAAGAGTAATTGACTTTCAATACCTTAAATAAAACGACCTGCAAGTAGCTTGCAGGTCGTTTTGCATTTTGGGCCGATTATATCTCATTGCGGCATTTTGAGACATTTTTTGAGGCATTTTTGCGGTATAATACCTCAAAAATGCGCTATTATGTCGCAAAGTGAGACATAATAGCGCAATAGGCTCAAAGTGTCTAGGCTTACCTAAGAAGGGTAACGCTGCCCTTGGTACGATATATTTGTCGCACGCCTTTCTCACGGGAAAGGTAGCTTAGGTTGTACACATAAACCCCTGGTATGCAAAGCTTTCCTTTGCTGGTGCCGTCCCAAACCTCGTTCAAATCGTGCGATTGGTACACCAATCCGCCCCAACGGTCGAAAATACTCAACGTGTAACCTTCCACCTCGGTACATACCGTATAGGCTTTAAACACATCGTTGGCCCCGTCGTCGTTCGGGGAGAAAGCGTTGGGCAAATAAAGACGGCATGCACAGTTTTCGTCGGTAACTACGGCCTCGGTGGTAACATCGCCACAATTGTTGATAGCCGTTACCACATAAATGCCCGGCGTATCCACTATAATCTGTTTGGCCGTATCGCCGGTAGACCATATATATAGGTGGCCCTCGTCATCAACCCTCAATATCAAGGTCTCATCAGCACACACGATGGTGTCATACACGTTTAGCTGAGGCGCATCGGGCATGTATTCCATCGTGATAGTAACGGTATCGCTGGCGGAGCAACTGCCGCTGCTAACCGTGCCCCAATACGTTCCGCCTGCCGTAATAAGCAAATAGTCGGTGGTATCGCCGGTAGACCATACGGTTCCTGCCAGCCCCGTGCCCAAATACAAGGTATCGCCAGAGCAAATAATGCGGTTGGGGCCGAGATTAAAACTGGATATGATATCGCCCGTAACCGTTACGGAATCAATAGCTTGGCAATTGTTCGCATCAGTTACCGTTACGGTATAGGTGCCCACCGAAAGCCCCGAAATGGAAGCCGTGGTAGCGGCATTGTTCCATTGATAGGTGTAGCCGCCCGTGCCGCCGCTGGCGGTTACGCTCGCTTCACCGGCATTCGGGTCGTTACAATCAATCGGCACCGAAGCCATCGCCAACACAATCGCCGAAGGCTCGGTAATGGTATAGCTGGCACTAACGGCGCAGTTGTTGGCATCGGTAATGGTTATGGTATATACACCTGCTTGCAAGCCGCTGATGCCCAAGGTGGTTTCACTATTGCTCCATGTAGGCGAAAGCGGGGCCGTGCCTCCCGAAACCTGTACCGTCAAACTTCCAGTGGCATCGCCATTACACTCCACGTTGGTTTGGGCTACGCCCGTAATGATGGGGGCATTGGGGTTAACCAAAGCGAAGCTAGTATCAATAAAACAGTTAGGGAATCCATTGTCCGTAATCGTTACATCGTAAATACCTGCGGTCAAGTTGTTGGCCGTGTTGCCCGTACCCGCTCCGGCCGCCCAAGTATAGGTGTAGTTGCCCGAACCGTTGGCCGGGGTAATTATGATACTGCCATTGGATTGGCCGCAATTGGGCTGTGTTAATGTGGCCGAGATGGTTACAGGACAACAGTTTGTAGCTGCATTAAGGGTAGTGGTGGCATTGGCTTGGCAGCCTTGTGCATCCGTAGCGCTCACGGTAATAGTGCCGTCGGAAAGGTTGCTTATCGTTTGGCTTATCGCTGCCGGGGAATTGATTACGATGGGCGTACCGCCCCCGCCCGTATCCACGCTAATGGTGTAAGGGGGCGTGCCGCCGTTGAGGTTCAGGGTAATGCTGCCGTCGTTGCCGAAGCAGGTGGGGTTTACAGGGTTGGTAAGAACCAAGAGCACGCCACCGCTGGAGTTCAAACTGAAAGTGGTATCTATAAAACAGTTCGGCACCCCGTTATCGGTTATGGTCACGTCGTAGTTGCCCGCCCCTAAGTTGCTGGCCGTATTGCCTGTGCCAGCACCATTGGCCCAAGTATAGGTATAAGGGCCCACTCCGTTGGCCGGTGTTATTACTATGGAACCGTTGCTTTGCCCACAGCTTGGTTGGCTAAATACCGCATCGGCCGTTAGGTTGCAGCAAATGGGTGGGGTTAGGGTTGCATTCGCATTGGCTATGCAGCCTTGGGCATCCGTTACGCTCACGTTAACGGCGCCGTCGGAGAGACTTCCCACTGTTTGGTTCACGGCCGCGGGCACGTTCAATACTATCGGCGCGCCGCCGCCGCCCGTATCG
>CAYYZT010000292.1:1241-4737 GCA_964476015.1 uncultured Chitinophaga sp. | reverse complement strand
TGCCCGGCAGCCCGGAGAGGTCGATGATGAGCAGGCCGCCGCCGCCCTCGTTGGTTACGTAGGCATGGTGTCCCCAAGTGAAAATGTCCCTCCAAATGGTTTTGGTGCCGGGCACAAAGTGAAGCTGGACGGGCGTTGTAGGGTTGGTAACGTCCACAATCGATACGCCGCTTTCGATGCCCACGATGGCATACTCGCGGCCCCCGGCGGCATAACCCCACAGGTCGCTCAGTTCGTCGGCGTAATCCAGTTTGCCCAAAAAGGTCATGTTGCGTTGGCACAAAGCATTGAAAGCCAGTAGGATAAGGCCGATAATCAGCAAAATATTTCTCAAAACGGGGAGGTTAATGTTACGGTAAAGTTAGGCAAAATTAATGCTCCGTAGGTATATTTACGTATGGTGGATAATTGTGGTGCGTTATGGCGTTTTGCGACATTTTGCGACATTTTGAGACATTTTTTGAGGCATTTTTGCGGTAAAATGCCTCAATTTTGAGCTATTATGTCGCAATTTGAGCTATTGCGGCAAAGTTTTGCGGTATTTTACAACGCTTCGAGTTCCCATTGCAGATTTTGCCTTGCCGGGGACTCCCAAGTTTCGCGCAGCCAAGGCGTTCGGTAAAGGAAAGGCTTGTGCAGCAACGCTTTCAGCACTTTTCGCCTGCCCCGGTTGTATATAAAACGTGGGAAGATGCGGTATTCTTGCCGTATTTGTTGGGCATATCGCTCATAATCAATTCTTTGCGAAGCCAGTGCCGACAAATCGATATCCAACAGAAAATCAAGGTCGGCCTCTGCTCCCGAAACGGCTGATTGGTGGTCCGTCGCCACTATCCACCCATGGATGCGTTGCACCCGTTCCGGCTTCAGCCCCAGTTCGGTGAGGGCCTCGGTGGCCAAGGCGGCACTGCGCCGCTCGTTATCGCCCCGCAACACGTTGTGCACCGCATCGTGGAACCAAACGGCCAATCGCACGGCATCCGGGTCGGCCAAGCGGGTTTGGTGTTCCTCCACCAGCCCCAGTAGGTGCTCGATGTGCTTTATGTCGTGGTAGTGTCGCCCGTTGGCGGTATAGGCCCGGTGCAGGTGCTGGTACCACCGTTCCGCAGCCCCCTCTTGGCCCGGTGCCACGCGCCGCATCAGTTGTAGCCACTGTTGGTGCATGGGTGTAAAGATAGGGGTTTCTGTTATGTGCCAGCCAGAGGCTGGTGGTGTATTGTGCCTTGAGCTAGGACGCTTAAGGCAGCATGGGTGTTCGTCTAAGTTATCCCGGCTACTCTAAGTCGCCTTCCTTTTCTTGCCCCGCCGGGGAGAGGTCGCGTAAGTTTACAATGTTCATCCCGTCGTCCAGCGTATTGTTTTGCCCGTCAAAAAACTCAACGATAACATAGCCGTCGGCCAACATTTCCAGTATCACGCCACTGGTACTGCGCTTCACGCTGTGGCTTATATCCTTGGTGGCCACCACCACATCGTACTGCCGCATAGTAGTGGAAGCATTTTGGGCCGGTTGGCGTTTAAAAGCACCTTTGAGCAAGAAGTAAGCGGGCAACCCGAACAGCAGCACAATGCCGTAGATCACCAACAACAATATAATCAGTTCGCCTTTCACTCGAGGAGAATCGTGTATAAACAACCCGCATATGCCTTTAAAGCCATAGCAGAAGAATCCCACGGCTATTATGGCGCAGGGCACCCCGATGGCCAACAGCAATGCTTTTTTCATTTGTAGATATTCCCTTTTCAATGTGGATGCTAATATAGGGGAAATGGTGCTATGCTTATAACGGCATGAGGCTTTCCGTTATTAAACTAGCTCACGATTTCAACGGTGGGAAAATGGTGGGGATATATGTGCCAACCGTTTCAACGGTTTACACAGGTAGGGAGAAACCGTTGAAACGGTTCGTTCTGCACCGTTCACTGCCTACCCACGGTTGAAACCGTGGGTTAACCTGATAGCTACGGATTTATGCCTAGCTGATATGCCAGCCCTGAGGCAGGTTGCAAGTTGCGTCTTAAACGAGGACGCTTAATGCAGCAAAAAGTTACCTAGTCCTGTAAATCCCCCCGAAATCCCAATCGGCTTCTTTTACACTACTATGACAATTCCGCTTCGTTCGTTTGTGTTTTGTGTAGGAACTTTGCGGGCGAATCCTAAACCGTACCATGCGCTATCTAGTTCTTTTATTGTTGGCCGCGATAACCGCGCCAGTCATTGCCCAAAACGACCCTGCCAAGGAGCAAGTATTCATCAACAACGCCCGCCAATTGATTTATGAGGGCAAACGCTCCGGGGAGGGGTATTTTTCGCAGGACGGCAAGAAACTGATTTTCCAGAGCGAAAGGGAAGCGGATAACCCGTTCTACCAAATCTATATCCTCGACTTGGAAACGGGCGACGTGGAGCGCGTGTCTCCCGGCACGGGAAAGACCACTTGCGCCTACTTCCAATGGAACGGCGACAAGGTGTTGTACAGCAGCACCCACCAAGACCCGGAGGCCAAAAAGAAGCAGCAGACCGAAATCGACTTTCGCAACAGCGGGCAGAAACGCCGCTATAGCTGGGATTATGACGAAACGATGGACATCTTCGCCAGCAACCAAGACGGCAGCAAGGCCGTGAACCTGACCAACGTGCTGGGCTACGATGCCGAGGGCAGCTACAGCCCCGACGGCAAAAAAATCGCTTTCTGCAGCATGCGCGATGCCTACAACCGCAAGCTTACCGCCGAAGAACAGAAGAAGCTGGAAATGGACCCATCGTACTACGGCGAGATATACATTATGGATGCCGACGGCAAAAACGTGAAGCGCCTTACCAAATATGACGGCTACGATGGCGGCCCGTTTTTCTCGCCCGATGGCAAGCGCATTATTTGGCGCCGCTTTACGCCGGACGGGCACAGTGCCGATATCTATACCATGAAGATTGACGGCACCGACGTGAAGCGCGTTACCGAATTTAAGGCCATGAGCTGGGCACCGTATTACCACCCCAGCCAAGAGTACATCATCTTCGGCAGCAACAAGCTGGGCTACCACAATTTTGAGCTGTATATAGTGGATACCGCCGGGTTGAAGGAGCCGGTGCAGATTACCTACACCGATGGCTTCGACGGGCTGCCGGTGTTCTCGCCCGATGGCAGCAAACTGTCGTGGACCAGCAACCGCACCGCCGGGGGCGTTTCGCAAATCTTCTATGCCAATTGGAACCATGCCGCCGCGCTGGCCGCGCTGAAACAGGCCCCGCTGAAAGGGCAGGGGGGGAGCGGTTTTACGCCCGCCATCAAGGCCAGTGAGCTACAGAAGAAAGTGGAATACTTGGCCTCCGACTCGTTGGAGGGCCGCATGACGGGCAGCAAGGGTATCGAGGCCGCTGCCGCGTATATTGGCAAACAGTTTAAGGAAATAGGCTTGGTGCCCGTGGGCAATTTGAAGGATTACAAACATGCCTTCGAGTTTGTGGCCAGCACGCAGGTAAACAAGGAGCAGA
>CAYYZT010000292.1:0-1231 GCA_964476015.1 uncultured Chitinophaga sp. | reverse complement strand
CTTGGCGGCAAGCGCGAGTACTTTGATTTGTATGCCAAATGGCTGCCGCAATCGTTCAGCATGAACGGCACGGCCAACGGTGAGGTGGTGTTTGTGGGCTACGGAATCAAATCGGCGGACAAGAGCACCGTAAACTACAACTCTTATGACGGACTGGACGTGAAAGGCAAGGTGGTATTGGTGTTCAACGGCGTGCCCCCGCACTTGGGCGATGACGAGGAAAAGGAACTGCTGCGCTATGCCACGCCGCGCTACAAGGCTTTGGTGGCAAGGGAATTGGGCGCGAAGGCCATCGTGTTTATCAGCGAAATCGAGAACACCTTCGGCAGTGTACACCACGAAAACACGCCCGGCAATAGCGGCATCGTGGCGGTAAGCATCAACCCATCCGTGGCCGACCGGTTGCTGAAGGGCAGCAAGCTTAGCGTTGCCGATTTGAAAGGCCGCTACAAGGAGTTTAACCCCCACGCCAAAAACGAAACGGTACTGAAAGACGTAACGCTCGACTTGCAAGTAACGCTGGACAAGCTGCAGAAAACCGATTACAACGTATTGGGCATGATACCCGCTACCAACAAGAGCGACAAGTACATCTTCATAGGTGGCCACTACGACCACTTGGGCTATGGCGAAACCAGCAGCCTGGCCAATGGCACCGATAAGCAGCTTATACACAACGGGGCCGACGACAATGCCTCGGGCACGGCCACGGTAATGGAACTGGCCGAATACTATGCCCAATTGAAGAAGGACAAGCCGGAGCTGATTACCCGCAACATTGTGTTTGCGCTATGGAGCGGCGAGGAGCTGGGCTTGGTGGGCTCTACCAAACTGGCCGCCGATAGCGTGGTGGACATGAAAAAGGTGGAGGCCTATATCAACTTTGATATGGTGGGCCGCTTGAAAGACAATAAACTTATGGCACAGGGCCTTGGTTCGTCGTCGGTTTGGAGGAAGTTGCTCGAAAAGAAGAACGTGGTAGCGGGCTTTAATCTTATTATGCAAGACGACCCTTACGTACCCACCGATGCCATGGCCCTGTACCAAGTTGGCGTGCCCGTTTTGGCCCTGTTTACCGGCATCCACGACGATTACCACCGCCCAACCGACGATGCCGACAAGCTGAACTACGACGGCATGGAGCGCATTGTCAAACTGGCCCAAGGCATTATTGACGAGCTGTTGAAAAGCGAGGCCATCGACTACCTGAAAGTAGAAATGAGCAAGAGCA
>CAYYZT010000291.1:0-4740 GCA_964476015.1 uncultured Chitinophaga sp. | reverse complement strand
GCTGTTTGCGCCATCGCTGTGGTGGCTGTTGATGGTGCCGCTGCATATAGTGATGGGGCCGCTGCACGGTGCCGTTATCAATTGGTTTGCCCACAAGTATGGCTATGTCAATTTCCCTGTTAAGGATACCTCCAAAAACCTGATGCCAGTGGATGTGTTTATGCTGGGCGAGGGTTTCCATAACAACCACCATAAATTTGGCGCAAGGCCCAATTTCGGCGTAAAGTGGTTTGAGTTCGACCCGGTTTACCCGTTTATCTGGGTATTCAGCAAGGTGGGCATTGTGAAGATGGCCAAGCAATAGCAGTATAGAGAAGCACCATTTATAAAAACCAGCAGGCCACCTACATAAGGTGGCCTGCTGGTTTTAGGTTCTGGTAAGCCAATCTTATTTGTCCGAAGTCAAATCCTCTACGTGATAGCCAGCATATTGGGCCGCGTTAAAGGTAAAGCGGCTTTCGTCTATTTTGGCGTTCGGGGTAAAGGTCACTATCTGCCAGTTGTATTCCACGCCATCCTTGCCTACGATGCGTGCCTTGCGTATAACGTCTTCGCTATCAATCAACAAGTAAATGTTTGAGTAGGGAGAGCCCTTGGTGTCCGTAGGGATAAGCTGCACGCGGTTCATTTGCTTGCCGTTCAGCGTTTCGGTACCATCCATTTTGTAATAGTAATTGTTTTTGTAGATGGTGAACAACTGGCTTGGGCTTTCGATATTGTTGGCATCCGGCTCGTAGAAATTTACCTGCACTTGTTTATCGCCCTTTAGTATCATCCAGCGTTTCACGTTGTCGCAGATTATTTCGATGTCGCCCGTATTCACACGGTACTTTTGGCCCTTGAGCCATACGTTGCCTTTCATGCTTTCGTTCAGCCCGTCTATCTTGCTCACGATGCTAAGGCTAAAAGCTACTTCCAGCGTAGCGTAGGACTGGTATTTGCTGCTCACTCGGTCCAAGAGGATTTTGGCGGCGGGGTCGTTTTCTATTTTGCGGGTGTTTTCCACTGGCTTTTTGGTGTTTTGGGCCACCAAGCCGCCGGATACCGCAAACATTAAGCAAACAATGTAAAATAGCCTCATTTTATATCTGTTTTATGGAAAAAATAGCTCAAAAAATGTCTCAAAATGTATGAATTACGGCATTTCGTTCAAAAACTGTTCCAATTGGTACAAATCCATAAACATCACGTCCCTGGCCTTACTGCCCTTGTTGGGGCCCACAATACCGGCGCGTTCCAGTTGGTCCATTACCCGTCCGGCGCGGTTATAGCCCAATTTCAGCCTCCGCTGTAGCAGAGATGTAGAGCCCTGTTGGGTTTCCACTACCAGTCGGGCGGCATCGGCAAAGTAATCGTCTCGTTCGCTGGGGTCTAAATCGCCGCCGCCTTCTTCCTTCTCGTCCACATACTCCGGCAGTCGGAAAGCCTCTGGATAGCCGCGCTGCTGGCCGATAAACTTACAAATATCCTCTACTTCAGGGGTGTCCACAAAACCGCACTGCAGGCGTATCATATCGCCGCCTTCGGAGAGTAGCATATCGCCCCGGCCGATCAACTGGTCGGCACCGCCGCCATCTAGAATGGTACGGGAGTCTATTTTGCTGGTCACTTTAAAGGCCACCCGTGCCGGGAAATTGGCTTTGATGGTACCCGTAATAATGTTTACTGACGGGCGTTGCGTGGCGATAATCAAATGTATGCCGATGGCCCTGGCCAACTGCGCCAAACGGGCTATGGGGGTTTCCACTTCTTTGCCGGCCGTCATCATCAGGTCGGCAAACTCGTCCACTACCAGCACTATGTAAGGCAGGTATTGGTGGCCTTTGTTTGGGTTCAGGCGACGGGCGGTGAACTTGGCGTTGTACTCCTTGATGTTGCGCACTTGGGCCTCCTTAAGCAAGTCGTAGCGGTTATCCATCTCAATACATAGCGCGTTGAGCGTATGGATAACCTTTTTGGTATCGGTAATGATGGCCTCTTCCTCGCCCGGCAACTTGGCCAAGTAGTGCTTCTCTATCAGGGCGAATAGGGTGAGTTCCACCTTCTTTGGATCGACCAACACAAACTTGAGCTGTGACGGGTGTTTTTTATAAAGCAACGATACCAAGATGGCGTTCAAGCCTACGGATTTACCTTGGCCCGTGGCACCCGCCATCAGCAAGTGGGGCATTTTGGCAAGGTCGGTAGCGAATATTTCGTTGGCGATGGTTTTGCCGATAACGATGGGCAGCTCCGCCTTGCTGTTCTGGAATTTCTCCGAAGCCACCAGCGAGTGCATGCTCACCACTTCTTTCTTCACGTTCGGCACTTCTATACCGATGGTACCCTTGCCCGGTATCGGGGCAATGATACGGATGCCCAAAGCCGCCAAGCTCAGGGCTATATCATCTTCCAGATTCTTGATTTTGGAGATGCGCACCCCGGCGGCGGGCACAATCTCGTAAAGCGTAACCGTAGGGCCAATAGTAGCCTTTATCTTAGAAATCTCGATATTGTAGTTCTGAAGCGTTTCTACAATCTGGTTTTTGTTTTTCTCCAGTTCTTCGGTATCCACTTGTATCTTCTCGCTGCCGTGCATTTTCAGCAGGTCAAGCGGAGGGAACTGGTAGTCGCGCAAATCCAGCGTAGGGTCGTATTCACCCAAATCGTTCAGCACCTCGTCGGCTTGCGGCTCCTCTATAATCTTGTTCACCTCCAAGGGCACTTCCGGCTCGGTGGTTGGCTCCTCTGGCGTAACGGCTTGGTTCACCTCGAAAGACAAACCCGGAATAGCTGTTACGGCAGGTGGGGTAGGGGTAATGATGTCAAAATCCAACGGGCCTTCTTCCTCTTCCTGCGGTAGTTCGTCCGTTTCCCAAGGGGGTAGGTCGGTCAGCGGGTCTTTTTCTAGTGTTTCAGGTACGTTCAATTCCTCGTTTTCCTGCTCTATTTTCTTGGTCCAGTTCTTTACGTCGGTATCGTCGTCTTCATATTGAAAACCCGGTATTTTGGCCTTTTCGGCAGTGTCCGTGGCACCCAAGGTTTGGCGCACTTTTCTAGGGATAAGGCCACCGGGGTTATAGTTGAACTTGTAAACCACATAGGCTAACATGCCGAAGCCCAGTACCGCAGCCGTGCCCAGCATGCCCATAAACTCTGTCATCCATTCGCTTACCGAGCGGCCGAACGCTCCGCCCCAAGGGAAGGCAAATATTTGGAACACAAAGGCAAACGCCACAGAGAAATACACTAGGCAAATAAACCCGTACTTGATTATGCGGCGCATCTGCATCGGGATACCGAAGCCCCATCTAAGACCTGCTGAAATAAGCATGCCCACAATGGCCCAAGAAGCCACACCGAAGAAGTTGTAATAGAACTGGTGGGCCAGCACCGCGCCAAAACGGCCGAGCATATTGTCCACCGTTACCTCGCTCATAAACACCATGCGCCAAGAAAACTCGAATACTTTGTCTTGGTCGGCCTTCCAAGTAAAGATGTAGGAAAACATGGCGGCCCCTAGCAGCAGGCCCATAAAGGTACATGCCAGCCCCGCGATGCGCACGGTGCGCTCGTCGGCCAAAAAAGCCTTGAGTCCCGAAGGTTTGGCCGGGGCTATGGGTTCCTCGCCTTCCTTGGGTTCTTTTTCCTTTGGGTTCTTTTTCGTCTTTTCCTTAACAGCCATACCACGCGTGTGCGTTGCAAAATTACGGTTTAATTGTCTGAATCAGAATTTCCAGAATTAAAGGAATTTGCAGAATTGGGGTTTGTACTTTTAAGCTTATAATCTTAATACATAACGAATTCTCCAATTTTTAAATGCTGCAAATTCTGATCCCGACAAATTTGGCCGCAAACTTGCTTTATCTTGTGCTATAAACCGGGGGAATAGTATGAAAAGCCAAGTTTCCGTTGCTTTTGTGGAGTCCATAGCGCAACGTTTTAAAGCGGTGCGACAACAAACGGAGGCCATCTGCGCGCCGTTGCAAACGGAGGATTATGTGGTGCAGCCCGTGGTGGACGTAAGCCCGCCGAAGTGGCACCTAGCCCACACCACTTGGTTTTTTGAGCAATTTATCCTCGGCCCGCATTTGCCGGGTTATGAGGTATTTCACCCCGATTTCAGCTATTTGTTCAACAGCTACTACGAGGCCGTGGGCGAGCGCACCCTGCGGCACGACCGTGGCAGTGTTACCCGCCCCGGCGTAGCGGAAGTGTACGAATATCGCCACTATGTGGATGCGGCCATGGAGCGGTTTTTTGCATCGCTGGGAGAAGTGGACGATGCGTTAAGGTACAAGTTGGAAATAGGCTTGCAACACGAGCAACAGCATCAGGAATTGCTGGTTACGGACATTAAATATATCCTTGGCCACCATCCGTTGCGGCCCGTTTACAAACCTATCGACCTGCCCACCAATGGACAAATAAATGCCGCTACATGGCTTGACGTTGCCGAAGGTGTTTACAATGTCGGTTACAATTGCGATGGTTTTTGCTTTGATAATGAGCGGGGTGTACACAAGGTTTATCTGCATGCCTACCGCATAATGGACCGCCCGGTAACCAACGGCGAGTATTTGGAATTTATAAACGACGGCGGCTACGCCAACCATCGCTGGTGGTATAGCGATGCCTGGGCTTGGCTACATGAAAACCATATACAGGCCCCGCATTATTGGGAGCAGGTGGATGACGAATGGCACCAATACCAGTTGGGCGGGTTGAAGCCCGTGGATTTGAATGCCCCTGTGTCGCACG
>CAYYZT010000290.1:0-4743 GCA_964476015.1 uncultured Chitinophaga sp. | reverse complement strand
GCACCGCTCCACAACCCGCAGAGCCAGCACCCAAGGGCAGTAGTTACCGAGCCGGTTTGGATAACCATGACGGCATGGGGAAACAACAACTGCCCTACCGTGGATTCTATCTTTATCGATGTATTGGAAGACACTACGGGCGGGTGCGGGGGCAAAACATACCTGCACATACCCAACGTGTTTACCCCCAACAACGATGGGGAGAACGACCGATTTGTAATCTTCCACCATGGTATCAATTTGGACGAGCTGAAAATATTCAATCGTTGGGGAGAACTGGTGTACCGCACCACCGATATCGACCAGTACTGGGATGGCACCTTTAAAGGCACGGCCCTGCCGCCCGATGTGTATGTATATTACCTTACCTATGTGCCTTGCGACGGGGTATCGGAGCTATACAAGGAAGGCAGTATAACTATTTTGAAGTAGCCTAAGGCAAAGCTTACTACGGCTACAAATCCACAATTTGCCCTATTTTTCCGTATCTTTATCGCTTCCAAAGCCGGAAAACAATGGAGGAACAAGACGTGAAAACCAAGGGCAAGACAGGCACAGAGCTGTCTTTTGAGGAGTTTAAGGCACAGGTACTGGCCGATTATCGCCTGATATGGGAAAGCCGCGAGGCAAGCCTGTTGGGCCGCAAGGAAGTACTGACCGGCAAGGCCAAGTTCGGCATTTTTGGCGATGGCAAGGAGCTGGCCCAAGTAGCACTGGCCAAGGCTGTGCGCAACGGCGATTTCCGTAGCGGATACTATCGGGACCAAACCTTGATGCTGGCTACCGGGGTGGTAACGCTGGAGCAGTTTTTTGCCCAACTATATGCCAACCCCGATGTGGAGGCCGACCCTGCTTCGGCGGGCCGCCAAATGAATGCCCACTTCGCTACCCGCAACCTAGATGCGAACGGCGATTGGGTAAACCTCACCGAGCGTTTCAATACCAGTGCCGATGCATCGCACACGGCTTGCCAAATGCCGCGCGCGGTAGGCTTTGCCCTGGCATCGAAAGTATACCGCGAAAACAGCGTGGAGGGAGCGGAAAACTTCTCCAACGGCGGCAACGAAGTGGCCTTTGCCACCATAGGCGATGCCAGCACCAGCGAGGGCCATTTTTGGGAAAGCATCAATGCCGCGGGCGTGCAGCGCATACCCATGGTTACTTGCGTGTGGGATGATGGCTACGGTATATCCGTACCCAAGGAGTTCCAAACCACCAAGGGCAGCATTTCCGAAATCCTGTCGGGTTTCCAAACCGATGAAAACGGCAAAGGCGTATCCATTTACCGCGTTAAGGGTTGGGACTATGCCGAAATGGTAGAGATTTTCACCACGGCCGTGGAGCAGGTGCGCCAAACACACATACCGGCCCTGTTTCACGTAACGGAGGTAACACAGCCGCAAGGCCACTCCACCAGCGGCTCGCACGAGCGGTACAAAAACAAGGAACGCTTGGATTGGGAGCGCGAATACGATTGCAACCGCCAGTTTCGCCTCTGGATACTGGACAGCCAACTGGCCACCGAGGAAGAACTGGACAATATAGAGCACGAGGCCCGCAAAACCGTGCGCGAGGCGCAGAAAAACGCCTTGCAGCAATCCGTTGAGCCTATCAAAAGCCAAATAAACCAAGCCGTGCAGCTTATCGATGCCTTGGCTGGCGAAGGCCATGCGGCGGAAGCCCTGCAAACGGCAAAGGAAGCACTACAAAAGTCGCTAGACCCGGCGCGCAAAGACGTGGTACTGACATTAAGAAAAGCCCTACGCCTTACCACCAACCGAAACAACGCGGCCCGCACACAGGTGGCGGAGTATTTGGATACCCTGCTGCAAGACGGGAAAGATAAATTCAACAGCCACCTGCACAGCCAATCGGCACAGGCGGCATTGAACATTGCCCCTATTGCAGCGCAATATGATGGAGACGCCCCGCAACTGAACGGTTTTGAGATACTGAACCGCTGTTTCGATAGCATTTTGGAGCGCGATAGCCGTGTAATAGCTTTCGGTGAAGACGTGGGCAAGATTGGCGACGTGAACCAAGCCTTCTCCGGTTTGCAGGAAAAATACGGCATACAGCGCGTTTTCGATACGGGCATCCGCGAAACCACCATTATGGGCCAAGGCATGGGCCTAGCTATGCGCGGCCTGCGCCCCATTGCGGAAATACAATACCTCGATTACCTGATATATGGCTTGCAGCCCCTGTCCGATGATTTGGCCACGCTGCAATACCGCACCCGTGGCGGCCAAAAAGCCCCCCTTATTGTCCGCACCCGTGGGCACCGCTTGGAGGGCATCTGGCATACCGGCAGCCCCATGGGCATGATTATCCACTCCGTAAGGGGCATACACGTTTGCGTGCCGCGCAACATGGTACAAGCGGCTGGTATGTATAACACCCTCTTGGCATCTGACGAGCCTGCCATTGTGGTGGAGTGCCTAAACGGCTACCGATTGAAGGAAACCCTGCCGAACAACATCGGCGAGTTCCGCATAGCACTGGGCCAGCCCGAGGTTTTGCAGGAAGGAACCGATATTACCCTCGTAAGTTATGGCTCCACCTTGCGCGTAGTGCAAGAAGCGATGCAGATGCTGGAGCCGTTCGGCATTTCCGTGGAACTGGTGGACGTGCAAACCCTGCTGCCGTTTGATGTGGACCACCGTATAGTGGAATCTGTAAAGAAAACCAACCGCCTAGTGGTGGTGGACGAAGATGTGCCCGGTGGTGCATCGGCATATATTTTACAACAGATACTAGAAGAGCAGGGCGGGTATCGCTACCTCGATTCGCCACCTCGCACCATTGCCGCCAAACCACACCGCGCGGCCTATGGCAGCGATGGCGACTATTTCAGCAAGCCCAATGCCGACGATATTTTTGAAGTACTGTATGAAGTAATGCATGAAGCAGACCCCAATCGTTGGCCCAAAATATACTAACAAAACAAAAATGCCCTTCTATACTGGAAGGGCATTTTTGTTTTAGGTAAATTTCCTAGGCTCAAGGTGTAATTACGCCGTACTGGTATGTTTTACCCTTTATGGCCTTTACTACATGCTTGCCGTTCCCTAAATCCAAGGCTTGGCCCGGAATGTAGTATTTCTCCACGTCTTTACTGGTAAAAATATTCTTGGTATCAACGGTTCCGTTGCCCGGCACGTAGCAAATATCGGTATAGATAGCTTTGCCCTTGCCTGACTCCTTACGCTCCTCTTTCGTTTTGAAGTCGTTAAAAACCAACACCACGCTGTTATCCTTTACAAAGAAGGAGTACGAAACAAGCATAGGGCTGCGGTGGCCAAAGGTTTTGTCAATCTTATCCAGCGAAATAAGCGACCCATCGGCTCCGAACCGGGGTATCACAATCTCGTTGGTATGGTAGGTGTAGTAAGTGGTAAAGCCGCCCTTACCGTCGCTTACCGTGTGTGTTACCACAAAATATTTTTCGGCAATGAAAGTAAAACTGCCATCGGGCAAGCGCATCAGGTAGTCAATGTAGAACGAGGTGATGCCCTCGTCTTTCTTTTCTTGCTTTTTGGTTTGCAAGCCTTTCAAAAACTCATCGGTAAACGGATAGGAGTTTGACTTGGCTTTACCTCCAGCGTTCACATCGCTAAAAAACACGCCATCGGCACTGCCTTTAGATGTGGTGGTTTTGGTATAAAAACCGCCCACGTAAACACCGCCGCCTTCGGTAGCCGGAAACAGGCCCGCATCCCACGGGGCCTTATCGCTGCCCAAATCAATGGTGGTTTCGGTAAGGCCGCCAGAGGTAAGCTTGTAAACCACGTATCTGTACTTGGGCATGTTCTTTTTGTATGCGTCCTTAGAGTCCCATTGCTTGGCAGATACAAATACATCGCCATTGTTGTTCACTATAAATTGTTCGATATAAATGTTGCGGTCGGATATTTTCATGGGGAAGGTTTTCTCCCAAACCAGTTTCAGGTTATCATCGAACACCGCCGCTTTAATAACTTCCTCTTTGCCCGCGCCTATCTGCGAACCCACCACGGTAAGGTATTTGCCGTTCTCGCTCACCTCAAAATCGCCCGTTTCCGAAGCATCCAGCGAAGAGAAGCCATACCCCAATGCCAAGCCTTTGCCAAAATTGTAAGAAAACGGGATAGCATAGAAGTTTTTGGGAGTAGTACTAAAGGTTCCGTTTTTTAGCTCGGTGTAATAGAAATTCACCACACCGGCTTTTTTGTCGCGCGCCACAAAAATGAGGAAGGTGCGCTCGGCCATACGTACCATGCCACCAACATGTGCCTTGGTTTTGCCCACATCGAACGTTACAGGTGTTGAGGTAACGAGCTTACCGGTATAATCGAATTTCAATACCTTGGGCTTTCCCCTAGGGTCGCTCAACGCATAAAAGTACTTATCGTCGTTGCCCAAAAGATAGTCGATGGACCACATACCGCCTTCTTTCTTGTACTCAGGCCCCCAAGTAACCTTAAAATTTTGCGAAAAAGCAGTAAAAACGGTACATATCAGTACCGCCAGCAGTGTTAGTTTGCGTGTCATAATAGCCTTTTTTTGTAGGTAGTATAAAAATATAAAGTATTCTCAATTACTACGTAACTAATGGTAGCAAAGCCACCTTTTATTTCTCTCCCACCAACACCCAGTTGCCTTTGGTATCAATAATGGTAGCGTTGGGGAACACCGCTTTAAAAACCGTATCAAAGTACCGCTGCACGGTGGCCTGTTGATCGGCAGTGGTGGTAAGATGGC
>CAYYZT010000289.1:0-4777 GCA_964476015.1 uncultured Chitinophaga sp. | reverse complement strand
AACATAAACGGCCTAAGGTACAGGGCGCCACCCTCGGTAGTGGGTATCCAATTTTCGTCCACTTTCACCAATTGTTTCAGGCCCTCTTCAAACAGTTCTTGCGGTACGCTGGGCATACACATGCGCTCCAACGACCTTTGAAAGCGGGCATAGTGTTTCTCCATACGGAAAAGGGAGATTTTACCATCAGCCATTTTAAACGCCTTCATGCCCTCGAACACCGTTTGGGCATAATGAAGCACCAAGCTGGTAGGGCTCAGGCTTATTTCGCCGAAAGGTACAATGCGCGGCTCGCCCCAATTGCCTTTGTCATATTCCACAATAAACATGTGGTCGGACGTGTACTTGCCAAATTCCAAATTGTTGAAGTCGATTTGCGGCAGGCGGGAGGCGGGCGTAAGCCCGATGCGAATGTCAACGGGAGGGGTCATATGAGGGGTTGTTTGATGGTGCGAAGTTAGTTATTTCCAACCGCATGGGTATGGGCTAAAGCGGATATTCCATTTTTATATCAGTGCGTGCATACAGCGATTCGCCCACGGGTATTTCCTTCCAGCCCAGTTTGCGATATAGGGCTATGGCAGGTTTTAAGCTAGTGTGGGAATACAGTATCAAGTGCTCGGCCCGTATCTGCCGTGCTTTTTCGATGGCCGCCTTGCAAAGCATTTCGCCATATCCTTTGCCTTGGTAAGCTTCGTCCACCGCCATTTTGGTCATTTCGTAAACGCCGGGGCTGTTTTGCTTTAATGCTACCACCCCTACCGTAAGATTATCTTCCAAAGCCACCAAAATAGCTCCCCCTTTAGCCAAAATATAAGTTTCAGGGTCGCCCAACACTTGGGCATCGATGGGTTCTACCACAAAGTATTTTTCGAGCCAAGCACGGTTCAGCCTGCCGAACGCTTCCCGATAGTGGGGCTGGTAAGGAACGATTTCGATTTGGGGCATAAAAACAAGTATGCAACAAAGTTCTTAATTTTCAGGTCTTTCCAACTATGCACCATAAAACCATACCGCTACACGATTTCACGGTTGACGACGAAACCAGCATCCCGTTTCGCTACCTTCCTTTGGAGCAAAAAGACGACCATGACGTTTCCGTGCCGCATCGCCACAACTATTACGAGATATTTATCTTTCAAAAAGGCGGGGGCTTTCATGAAATAGACTTCAACGAATACCCCATAGAGGCCAATAGCATTCATTTCGTATCGCCCGGGCAGGTACACCGTGTGCAACGGTCGGCGGGCGCGGTAGGCCACGTTATCTTCTTCTCCCGCGATTTCTTTATGATAACCCCGCAACAAGAAACACTGCTTAACGATCTGCCACTGGGGAGCGGCACCGATACCCCTCCCATCATTAAGCTGCCCGCTATCGACATGGACCGCCTATTGCCCATATTGCGGGCACTGGAAGCCGAAAGCCAACAACAGAAGCAATGGTACGAGGAAATGGTACGCCAGTATTTAAGCATCTTATTACTGGAGTTTAAACGGCACGTTCCCGCCAAGGTTTTACCAACGCCGGATGCGGAGGCCCAGTTGAGCCGCCAGTTCAAAACGTTGTTGGAGAAACACTTCCGCACCAAGCACCAAGTGCAGGATTATGCCCAACTGCTGCATACCACACCCAAAGCACTCAACGCCGCGCTCAACAAACACACGGGCGTTACCGCCAGCGGGCATATATACAACAGGTTGCTGCTGGAAGCCAAGCGGCTGCTAAAGCACAGCACCTTATCGGTAAAAGAAATAGCTTTCTTTTTGAGCTACGAGGACCCTGCCCATTTCAGCAAGTTTTTTAAGGCACAAACGGGAGTTTCGCCAGCGGAATTCAGAGAGCGGTAAAAAATAGCGATGCCCACTAATGCTATGTAAAGGTTTGATTGCTAGAAAACTAGCGTAATACTCACCGTGCAAACAATGTTTTCCGCACTTGTCCACATAGGGCGGCTTTGCCCGAATAAGTGTAAAAGGTTAGTTTTGTTTGCGTGGCGGGGGAAATGTGCGTAGTATGATTATAGCAAACCATGAAGCAACACAATATTAAGGAAGAGGCGGGTTTTAAGTATTACGAATCGGGCGAGGGCGAGGTTTTACTGCTCCTCCACGGGCTATTCGGTGCCTTGAGCAACTTCCAGTACCTTATCGAAGAGTTTTCTGCTACCCATAGGGTGTGCATTCCCATTTTGCCTTTGTTTGACCTGCCCACCGAAGAAACCAGTGTTACCGGCTTGCTGAAACACGTGGAAGAATTTATCGACCATAAAGGCTACAAGCGGGTGGTATTGATAGGCAACTCCCTGGGCGGGCACATTGCGCAACTGTATGCCTTGAAACACCCCGAAAAAACAGCGGCCTTGGTGCTTACTGCCAGCTCTGGCCTGTTTGAGGAGGCTTTGGGCAGCACTTACCCACGCAAGGGAGACTATGATTTTATACGGGAACGTACCGCCAAAACGTTTTACGACCCGGAGATGGCCACCAAAGAACTGGTAGACGAGGTTTTCGGGATTGTGAACGAACGCGAAAAGGTAATCTGTGTGCTGCAAATAGCCAAATCGGCCATGCGACACAATTTGAGGGAAAGCGTGGTGAATATTAAAATGCCGGTATTGCTTATTTGGGGAGGGGCGGATACCATTACCCCGCCTTTTGTGGGCGAGGAGTATAAGTCGCTTATACCCCATGCCGAGCTGCACCTTTTGGACAAATGCGGCCATGCCCCGATGATGGAGCTGCCCGAGGAGTTCAATAAAATATTGGCACAGTTCCTGCGAACCAATAATTTGTAAGGGAGGATTTGGGTATGATTGCAAAAGACATGATAAGCAACTTGGTGCCGCCGCTCAAAACATCGGATACGGGCGACAAGGCCCTTATTTGGATGCACGAGTTCGGTGTAAACCACCTACCCATAGTTAGCGGCGACCAATACCTTGGCCTTATTACCGAAGACGATATACTGGACCTGAGCGAACCGATGGCCGCCATCGGCAGCTATGAGCTTTCGCTGCACAAGGCCAACGTGGGCGAAAATGCCCACTTATACGAGGTTATTAAAACCTTGGTGGAGAACCGCCTTACCTTGGTACCAGTGGTGGGCGAGAACAATGTTTACGAAGGCGTGGTTACTTTCGAGAACATTATGAAGCATTTTGCCGAGCTAAACTCCGTGAACGAAACGGGTGCCGTAATTGTGCTCAACCTTAACAAAAACGAATACTCCCTGTCGGAAATAGCTCGGATAGTGGAAAGCAACGGGGCCAACATCCTTAGCTCGCACGTATTCGAAAGCAAGGAAAACAACCATTTGGAAGTAGTGCTGAAATTGAACGTGAGCGACATACGCGCCATCGTTTCCACTTTCGAGCGTTTTGAATACATCATTGGCGGCTTTTACCAAGAAGACGAATACCGCGACCAGATTCAGGACCGTTTCGATTCCTTTATGAACTACATGAACATTTAACCTATTCCGGCCATTCCCCAAATCGTGCAATAGCGTTATCTTAGGCTTCCAACACACCACCTGCTGTATATGAAGCTAAAGGGGCTTCTTTTATTTTTCCTATCTTTTTTTGCTTTCTTCTACACAGAGGCACAAGATTACAATTACCGACATTTTACCACGCGCGACGGCTTGCCCAGCATGATGGTGTATGACATATTGCAGGACAAAAAGGGTTTTATATGGCTAGCTACCTCCGAGGGCGTTGCGCGGTTCGATGGTTATCGGTTTAAGACTTTTACCATTGACAACGGCCTATCAGACAACGACGTTATCGGCGTATCGGAAGGCACCGATGGCAAAATTTGGGTAGTTCCGTTTCAAAAGCACCTAGCATATATACTTAACGACTCGGTTTACGAGCACCAAATAAAGGGATTGACCTCATCCCACAAAGCCGTGGAAGCGGACAGCTTGGGCTACCTGTGGATTTCCACTACCAATGGCGATTTATACCAGTGTACCGATACCATAGTAAGACATTTTGAGAAAGCACATTACTCGTCTAGGTTGTCCAGTGTATTAAGGGGCATTGGCGACAACAACGGAAATGTGTGGATAGGCTCGGATGATTCCTTGATTAAGGTAACAGATAAAGTTACTCACTGGTATTGCGGCAAATACTCAGATGAAGCTTATAAAGCACAGGCTATACCTTTTTTGGGGGCCAACGGGGATGTCTATTTGCAAGGATTTTACAAGGTTTACCGTTTTACGGGCCGCACATTATCCAACGTAGTGGAAACATATGAGCTTGCGAACGACGCCATTATCATCCGGATGTCGATAATGAACGATGGCGGTTTATTGATATGTACGTCCAAAGGTGTTTTCCAAGTATCTTTTGAGAACGGAAAGAAAGTAATACAGCCCTTTCTAGCAGGCCACAACGTTAGCAATGCCATAGAAGACCGCGAGGGCAATATTTGGTTCACTACACTCAACAACGGTGTTTATCTGCTCACCAAAGGCAGCAGGCAGGTAATAAACCTCGGCGAAAAAAACGGCTTGCCTCCCGACAAACCGTTTTCCCTATTTGCTATTGATAGCTCAGTATATATTAGCTATACTTACGGCACGTTGCGTAAGCTGGGTTTATCGAGCAACACTTATCATTTCGATACCGTTCCGTTCCATGTGTTATATTCCAACCTCAGCGAGTGCATTACCATACCCCATCATGGCCGTTGGTGTATGGGCTTGGCAGGCATTTTACAGTTAGGGGATACTTTGCCGGGCCAAAAAGCCAACCTTACTTGGTACA